>CAZPEW010000012.1:0-10329 GCA_964585695.1 uncultured Lachnospiraceae bacterium | reverse complement strand
TGCCGTCATGCATGACAATGCACTGACGGAGTACATTGCAGCCCGCCGGCTCCGCGGATATATGAACAATACAAAAAAGGATATTGATGTGCCGCAGCTTGGCATACACTGTGAAATGGGAGAGGAGAACATGAAGTCCATTCCGTTTTACGGGTCTGTCAAGGGTGCGGTCCTGTACCATCATGAGAATGCAGACGGAAGCGGACCTTTCGGCAGAAAGCCGGAGGAAACGCCAGTCTATGCGCAGATCATCCATATCGCCGATCAGATTGACAACGGATTCAACCTGAGAGAATTCTCACCGGAGAGTTACAGGAAACTGATTTTCTGGCTGCGGGACAACCGGCGGATCCTGTTTTCGGACGAATGTGTCAATGCCTTTATCCGGGCACTGCCGTATGAGAAGCTTGCCGGAATGCAGGAAGAGAATATAGTGCCGGTTCTGGAAAAATCCATACCGTATTACAATCCGGACTATGACCGGGAGGTCATTGAAGCACTGTCCGGTGTTTTTGCAAAAATCACGGATTTCAAGTCTCATTTTACCAGTATGCATTCGCAGGGGATTGCCGAGAAAGCCGAAATTATGGGGCGCTATTACGGGGATACTGAGGAAAACTGCATTAAGCTGTATCTCGCAGGTGCGCTGCATGATATCGGAAAGCTTACCATCAGCAATAATATCCTGGAGAAACCGGACAAACTGACGACGGAAGAGTTTGAGATCATGAAGGGACATGCGGTTGCGTCCTATGAAATTCTGAAGGGGCTTACAGATATACCGGATGTGGTTTCCTGGGCTGTCATGCATCATGAGAAGCTGGACGGCAGCGGTTATCCTTTTGGAAAGACGGCAGAGGAGCTCGGAAAATATGAGCGCCTTCTGTGCTGCCTTGACATTTTCCAGGCGCTCTCGGAGGACCGCCCCTATAAAAAGGGCATGTCTTATGCGAGGTCTCTCGATATCATGCGGGAGATGGTACAGGCCGGAAAAATCGATGCCGGAATTACGGAAGACATCGGCAGATGCTTTCCGTCGGATACAGAGCAAAGTGCCGTAAACAAAAAACAGCCGGCTGTCTCCTGATGAAAACAGCAGCACCGGAATCAGAACCGGAAAAAACAGAAACCTGACCGCGGGATACCCGCAGTCAGGTTTTTTTGATACATATTTCTTATATGAACGGTTTATTTCAGATAGCTGACATGCAGAAGCTCATGCTCTCTGCCCTTGAGGATGCCGCTGTACATTTCCTTCATAAGCGGGTTGTCCTGTGAACGCTTGATCGTGCATACACGGTCAGCAGAATACAGACCCTTTCCTCTTGTCATTCTCCGGCGGTTGGAGATATACGGCTGTCCGGCGCCGCTGATGCAGCCGCCTCTGCAGGCCATAACCTCAACGAGGTCGTAGGACTTCTCTCCGGATTTGATCTTTTCAAGCAGCTCGCTTGCATTGGCAAGTCCGCTGACTACGGCAATCTTTACTTCGCGGCCGCCGTAAGGGATAAAGGCCTCCTTGACACCCTCCATACCGCGGACGCCGCTGTAGGAAAGTGTGGCAAGAGAGGTTCTGGAACCGTCCTCCGTAATCTTGCGGAGCACTGCCTCGGTAACACCGCCGGTAACGCCAAAGATCACACCGGCACCGGACATGGTTCCGAACGGCATATCTACGGATTCCGGATCACATTCGTCAAAGACAATACCGGATTCCTTGATCATCTTGATCAGCTCCTGGGTGGTGATGACAGCATCAACATTCGGGATATTTTCCTTTATGAATTCCGGTCTGCCGGCCTCGAATTTCTTTGCGGTGCAAGGCATGATCGCAACATGGAAGTGGTGCTTTCTGCCGCCCGGAATGCTGTCTTTGTAATATTCCTTGATGACAGAGGCAAACATCTGCATCGGGGACTTGCAGGTGGAAACATTCGGCAGAACTCAGGATATTTCTTTTCCACATACTGAACCCAGGCAGGGCAGCAGGAGGTAAAGAGCGGGAGCTTCTCGCCGGATTTTACGCGCTCTACAAATTCGTTGGCTTCCTCGATTACGGTAAGGTCTGCACCGGTAGAGGTATCATAAACCTCATCAAAGCCCATTCTGTGCAGTGCGGAAACGATTCTGCCCATGGCATTCTCGCCCGGCTCCACACCCATTTCCTGGCTCATTGCAACACGGACAGCCGGTGCAATCTCACAGGTCACAAGCGTATCCCGATCGTCGATTCTGCGCCATACTCTGGCGGTATCGTCGCGGACGATGATGGCGCCGGTAGGGCAGGCAGCAGCACACTGACCGCAGCCGACACAAGGCGACTCGGAAAGCGGCACGCCGAATGCAGTCGAGATGACAGCCTTGGAGCCGCGGAACGCAAAGTCGATGGCGCCGACATTCTGGATCTCGTTGCATTCGCGGACACAGTCGCCGCAGAGGATGCACTTGCCCGGATCACGGATGATGCACGGAGAGGAAATGTCTCTTTCCATATCACCGCGGGTATTTCTGAAGCGGACATCATTGATGCCGAACTGTCTTGCCAGAGACTGCAGCTTGCAGTTTCCGTTATTGCCGCAGGTTGTACAGTCGCGGCAGTGCTCAGCGAGCAGAAGTTCCAGGATGTTTTTCCTGTATTTCCTGAGACGCTGTGTATTGGTGCGTACCTTCATGCCTGGCTTCGGAATGGTGGAGCAGGAAGCCATGAGACGGCCTCTCTCGTCCTCAACCATGCACATTCTGCAGGCACCGTATACGGAAAGATCGGTATGGTAGCAGAAGGTCGGCATTTTGACGCCGGATTTGCGGATCAGCTCGAGAAGGTTACGTTCGTCACCGATTTCAACGGGAATTCCGTCAATTTCCATCATATTTTCAAGTTGCATGATTAGGCCTCCTCTGTAATCGCGTGGAACGCGCAGTTGGTTAAGCAGGTTCCGCACTTGATGCACTTAGACTGATCAATTGTGAACGGAGACTTCAGCTGACCGGAAATTGCATTGACCGGACAGTTCCGTGCACACTTGGAGCATCCCTTGCAAAGCTCCGGATGGATCACAAAGCGGCGGAGTTTCTTGCAGACACCTGCAGGGCAGCGTTTGTCATAAATGTGCGCTTCATATTCATCACGGAAGTTCTTGATGGTGCTGAGCACCGGAGAAGGTGCAGTTTTTCCGAGTCCGCAGAGCGCTGTATTGGAGATGGTATCTGCCAGCTCCTCGAGGAGCTCAATATCGCCGTCCTGACCCTTGCCGTCTACAATACGTTCAAGAATCTCCAGCATCCGCTTGGTTCCCTCACGGCACGGTACGCACTTGCCGCAGGATTCGTTCTGCGTGAAGTGCATGAAAAATCTTGCAACCTCGACCATGCAGGTATTGGAATCCATGACAACCAGTCCGCCGGAACCGATCATGGCGCCCACTTTTTTGAGAGAATCAAAATCAAGAGGGATATCCAGATCCTTTTCAGTCAGGCATCCGCCGGAAGGTCCGCCGATCTGTACTGCCTTGAACTTGGTATCATTGCGCATGCCGCCGCCGATGTCAAAGATGACCTCGCGGAGGGTTGTGCCCATCGGAACCTCGATAAGACCTGTGTTCCGGATGGTGCCTGTCAGTGCGAATGCCTTGGTTCCCGGGCTGTTCTCCGGTCCGATGGAACGGTACCAGTCGGCGCCGCGGGTGATGATCATCGGTACATTGGCATAGGTTTCCACGTTGTTAAGAACGGTCGGCTTTTCAAACAGACCGTGCTCTACGGTTCTCGGCGGCTTCACACGCGGCATACCGCGCTGGCCCTCGATGGAAGCGGTCAGAGCAGAGCCCTCGCCACATACGAATGCACCTGCGCCGCGGTTGATGTGGATGCGGAAGGATACATTGGTGCCGAGGATCTGATCTCCGAGGAGTCCGAGCTCCTCAGCCTGTGCAATGGCGTTCCGGAGACGTTCGACAGCCAGCGGATACTCTGCACGCACGTAAATATAGCCCTCAGCCGCGACGACTGCAATTCCGGCAATGATCATACCCTCGATCATCTTGTTAGGGTCGCCTTCCATGACGGAACGGTCCATAAATGCACCCGGGTCGCCCTCATCACCGTTGCAGACAATATATTTTGGAAATTCCTTCTGCACTCTGGCAGAAGCCCACTTCTTGCCGGTAGGGAATCCTCCGCCCCCTCTGCCCCGGAGATTGGATTCTGAGATTTCCTTGATGATCTCATCCGGATTCATCTCAAAAAGAGCCTTTTCCAGTGCGGAATATCCGCCGATGCCGATGTAGCCGCGGATGGAAGTTGCATTGATGTGGCCGCAGTGCTCAAGCACAAGACGGGTCTGCTTTTTGTAGAACGGAATATCCTCCTGTTTCTCATAGACCTTGCCGTTCTGATGATAAGCCAGACGGTCGATGCATTCGCCGCCGATAATGGTCTTTTCCACGATTTCGTCGCAGTCCGTGATCTTTACCTTGGTGTAAAGCCAGCCCTGCGGCTCGATTCTTACAAGCGGTCCCATCTCGCAGAAACCGTGGCAGCCGCTCTTTTTCAGGCCGATGACATCCTTGTGCGGTTCCTCGGCAAGATCAATCTCAACCGGAAGCCCGTTTTCTTCCATCAGCTGTTTCAGACGCTCAAAAATCTCCAGCGAACCGCCGGCAACACAGCCGGTACCGCCGCAGACAAGAACCTTTTTCTTTTCAAAGGAAAGCGCCTTCTGACACTGTGCGCGGAGTTCGTTCAGAACCTCCATGGCTTTGTCCGGTGTCATTGCGGGATGGACAACGCCGTTTACGGTCATTGCAGGCGCGAAACCGCAGGCACCCAGGCAGGATACGGTTTCAACCGTAAAGCTGAGATCGTCCGTTGTGTGCTTTGACTCGGACAGTCCAAGCTCATCCCGCAGCTTCTGCAGGATCGGCTGGGAGCCTCTTACATGGCAGGCTGTTCCATCACAGCAGCGGATTACATATTTTCCCTTTGCTTCCAGAGAGAAGTCTCATAAAACGTAGCAACGCCATACAGACGCGCTTCACCGACGCCGATTGCCTTGGATACATACGGGAATATTTCCTTCGGAAGATAATGGTAATATTCCTGGATATCCTGCAGGATGGCGATAGTAGACAGATGATTCCGCGGATGTTTCCTGAGAATCTCGTCTACTGCGGCAAAATCAAAAGTTTGATCCATATTGATGCCTCCTAAACAGTTTTTTGCACACGAAAAAAATCAAGCCATACTATTATATGACTTTATGCGCCTAAAGTCATCAGTCAAATTGTTATAAACTTAACAAATATTTTTGTTCAAATGGGCTTTGACTTTCCGGAGAATTTTGTTCAGCGTAAAACCCCTGCACCGTGCGGGTCAGTGCCGTTTTGATTTATCGCTGTAGATCTCGCAGAAGCGGGCCGCAAAGGAAGGCTCCATACCCTTCCGCTCGAGATGGAAAACAGAACCGATCTTAAGGGCACGGAAAGAGGCGGTGCCCCGGACCCGTTCCTCGGAGACAACCTCTGTAACAGAGCTCGGCGCCATGGCAAGCGAATGCCAGAGGACAAAAGGAGATACATTGAAAAGATGGGAAAGCAGGACACAGCTGATTCCGAAATGACAGAAAAAGGTGATGGTTTCCGCAGTTTCCTGTCTGACATGATAATGCTGCTCCTCCCGGACATAGCCGTAGGAGGCGAGCAGTCTGTCAAATGCCGCAATGACTGCATCATACTGCTGCACCGTATCCGAATGCACTGCAATTTCCGATCCGCCATGCGGCGGCATCCGCATATTCCGGATGTGCGGTGTAGTACGAAGGCAGGAGATCCCACGGAATCTCCGGGAGGAAATGTCCGTTCTCCGTTTCGGGGTTTCCATAGGCAGCGCTGAGTCCGGCGGATGCGTTGAGATCGACTCTTGCCGGGAATTCCTGCAGCCAGTCCAGAGTTTCTCCCGTGAGATGGAGACGGTCCAGGGTATATTTTGCGGTCAGGGCGGCCCGGCCGAGCGGTGACACATAGCAGGTGCCTACATGCAGGCGGTCTGCGGTCTCGGCAAGCGCCATGGCTTCCTTTCTGCCTGTTTCTGTCAGGGAGTCAATGCTGTAGTCCGGATCGCCGTGGCGTATCATCAGTATTCGCATGGGAATGTTCCTTTCATAAGAGATTTCTGTGCCGTCAGAGCTCGCTGCCGTTTGTCCGTATCACATGGCTGTACCAGTCGGCGGAATCCTTGGGAATGCGGGTGCCGTCCCGGTAGTCAATGTAAATGAGACCGAAGCGCTCTTTGTAGCCGTCGTTCCATTCGTAGTTATCGGTGAGAGACCAGTGCAGGTATCCGATTACCGGGACACCCTCTGCAGCGGCCTGCCGGAGCTCCAGGAGATAGCGGTGCAGGAAGTCAATGCGGTTCGGGTCGTGCACGTCGCCGTCGAGAGATACCCAGTCATTCAGACTGAGACCGTTTTCCGAGATGGCGACCGGTTTATGGTAGCGGTCAAATACAAGCCGCGGTCCCCAGTAAAGCACCTCCGGTGTCACCGGCCATTTCAGAGCGGTGCGGGGGAAGCCGTCATAACGCGGAAGCGGCTGCATGGAGCCGTCTGCGGCAGGCTGCATTTCATGTCCGGTATAAATATTCAGACTTATGAAATCGAGCGGCTGGTGAATGACGGCGAGCTCCTCGGCAGGAACCTCCCGGGAGGCTTTATACCAGGGATTTGCCGGATCCTCCGGGTATTTCCCGGTTTCGAGCGGATCCAGAAACCACTGGTGATTAAAAAAGAAATTGCCGGAATTGTCTTTTGCGGTTGTAAAGCAGGCCCGCCGGAGACTGTCCGGAATCAGCGAGGTGTGCTCTGCAAGCGTACAGAGATCTCCGGTAGAGGCGGCGCTGATTTTTACGCCGGGACATTTTCTGCGGATAGCGGCAGCAGCCAGACCGTGCGCCAGCAGCATATTATGCCAGAGCGGAAAAAGCGCTTCCGGAGAAAGGTGATTCCCCGGCGCATGCCGTCCGCTGCAGTTTCCCAGACCGATTGCGCACTGCGGCTCGTTGAGCGTGATGAAGCAGGGCACCCGGTCACCGAAATGCTCTGCTATGATTTCTGCATAATCACGGAAGGCATAGGCTGTACTGCGGCTGGCCCAGCCGCCTTTGTCCTGGAGAGCCTGCGGCAGATCCCAGTGGTAAAGCGTGATCCATGGTTCAATCCCGCGCGATATGCAGCCGTCGATCACTTTTTCATAATAGGCCAGGCCTGCACCGGAAACCGCACCGGTGCCCTCCGGCAGAATGCGGGGCCAGGAAATGCTGAAACGGTAGACCTTGATCCCCATATACTGCATGATATCAAGATCTTCCTCAAAACGATGATAGGCATCGCAGGCGATGTCACCGGTGCTGCCGTCAAAGGTAGTTCCTTCTGTATGAGAAAAGGTGTCCCAGATGGACAGCCCCTTTCCGTCCTCCCGCCAGGCACCCTCTGTCTGATACGCGGAGCTTGCTGCACCCCATTTAAAATTTTCCGGAAAACGCATACTGCACTCCTTTTTTATGTGATGAATGATTTTTACAGAATATGTACGCTACAAGTATAACCAAAAATGCCGGCTGCCTCAAGTGAATGAAGCAGCCGGCATTATCATCCGGTTCCGGCAGCATATGCTGAACGGGCAACGTACACCGTTACAGTACAACTTTGATCTTAAGTTCTTTCCTGCCTTCAGCCATGGAGAGCGGGATCAGGTTTCCTTCCACTGCCTTGCCGTCAACGGTCATACTGCGGACGCCCTTCTCATGATGTGCGGAGTTGTCAACCGAGATCCGGTAGCGCACGCCGCGGAAGTTCCGCTCCAGTGTATAGCCTTCCAGCGATTCCGGTATGCAAGGATTGATCCGGAGACCATCGAGTTCCGGCTGTACGCCGAGGATGTACTGGCTCATGCAGGTGAAGGTCCAGGCAGCGGTTCCGGTCAGCCAGGAGTTTTTGCCCTCGCCGAAGGTAGGTGCATCTCTGCCGGCCACCATCTGACAGTAAACATACGGCTCGGTGCGATGGACATCGCTCTGATCCTCGAGATAGACCGGACAGGTCTTTTTAAAGACCTCGAATGCACGGCTGCCGTGGCCGAGCATGGTTTCCGCGCAGGCAATCCAGGGATTGTTGTGACAGAAGATCCCTGCGTTTTCCTTGTATCCGGGCGGGTAGGAGGAAATCTCACCAAGCTCGACATGATAAACGCGGTATGCAGGCTGCAGAAGGCAGATGCCGTACTGCGTATCCAGACGCGCGGCAACGCTCTTCAGTGCGGTTTCCGCCTTGCCGTCATCAAGTCCGATGCCTGCCATGACACACATGCCCTGCGGCTCGATGTAAATGCTGCCTTCCTCGTTTATGTGCGAGCCTACCGGCAGGGACTTTGCATCAAATGCGCGGAGGAACCATTCGCCGTCCCAGCCGGCGGACTCCACAGCTGCTGTCATGCCGGAAACAGAAGAAAGAACAGAGGCGGCTTTCTCCGCAGCACCGAGGTGCGTGAGGATGTCGGCATATTCCTTCCCGTATTTCACAAACATGCCGGCAATAAAGACAGATTCTGCCACGGGCCCCTCGCTTGGGCCGGTGGTCTGGAAGCTCTCTCCCGGTGTCTCGGAAAAGCAGTTCAGGTTCAGACAGTCGTTCCAGTCGGCACGGCCGATCAGCGGAAGCGCATGCGGCCCTCTGTGCGTGCAGGTGTAGCGGAAGCTCCTGCGGAGGTGCTCGAGGAGCGGTGCGGCTTCTGCAAAATTGCTGTCCCAGGCACAACGCTCATCCAGGATGCTGAAGTCGCCGGTTTCTGCAAGATAGGCGTGCACGCCGGCAATGAGCCAGAGCGGATCATCGTTGAAGCCGCCGCCGATTGCCGCATTGCCTTTTTTGGTAAGCGGCTGGTACTGATGATAGGCGCTGCCGTCCGGCAGCTGCGTATTGGCAATATCCAGAATCCGTTCTCTTGCACGGTCCGGAATCAGATGGACGAAGCCCAGGAGATCCTGACAGCTGTCACGGAAGCCCATGCCCCGGCCCATGCCGGATTCAAAATAGCTGGCGCTCCGGGACATGTTGAAGGTAACCATGCACTGGTACTGGTTCCAGATATTTACGACACGGTTCAGCTTTGTATCCTCTGTATGCACGGTGTAGTTGGAAAGCAGTTTTTCCCACATCGCCTGCAGCGCTGCGAATGCTTCGTCAAACTGTGCATCGGTCCTGTAGCGGGAGAGGAGCTTTTCTGCCGGTTTCTTATTAATGACATCCGGCGCTTCAAATTTCTCGTCCGGTCTGTTCTCACAGTAGCCGAGCACAAAGATGAAGCGGATGCTCTCGCCGGGCTTCAGATCCGCATGAAGATGGTGCGAACCGACCGGCTGCCAGCCGTGGGCGATGGAATTGCCGGATTTGCCGGCGAGTACTGCCTGCGGAGCTGCAAAACCGTTGTAGACACCGATAAAGCTGTCACGGGAGGTATCAAAACCGTCGATTTCATGGTTCACGGAAAAGACGGCATAATGATTCCTGCGCTCACGGTATTCTGTCTTATGATAAATCGTGCTGCCCTGTACCTCCACCTCGCCGGTTGAGAAGTTCCTCTGGAAATTGGTGGAATCATCCTCTGCATTCCAGAGACAGAATTCCACAAAGCTGAAAAGATCCAGATGTTTCGGGACATTTCCTGTATTTGCAAGAGTGATCCGGTTCAGCTCGCAGGTGTCACGGACCGGCACAAAGGCCTCAAGCGTTGCTTCTATACCGTTCTTTTTTCCGGTAATGACTGTATAGCCCAGACCATGGCGGCAGCTGTAGCTGTCGAGCGGTGTCTGCACAGGCTGCCAGCCCGGATTCCAGATGGTATCTCCGTCCTTTATATAGTAATAACGGCCGCCCTGATCCAGACCGCAGTTGTTGTAGCGGTATCTGGTCAGGCGCATCAGCTTTGCATCTTTATAGAAGGAATAGCCGCCGGCGGTATTGGAGATGAGACTGAAAAAATCTCCGGATCCCAGGTAATTGATCCAGGGGAGCGGTGTCTTTGGAGTTGTGATGACATATTCTTTCTGCAAATCATCAAAATGTCCGTATTTCATTTTAAGAACCTCCATGGCATCCGATGATCTGCCCGGAAGCAGCCGGCCCGGATGCTGCATAAATAAATCTGAAGTACTTCCGGCAGAAAAGCCGGTATGTACAGAGAAACACACGATTTACGAATACGATTTCGTAAAAGAATTATAAATTAAAAGCCAGCGAATGTAAATAGATTTGAAAACCTGAAAATTAAATTGTTAAAT
>CAZPEW010000011.1:5976-22676 GCA_964585695.1 uncultured Lachnospiraceae bacterium | reverse complement strand
ACGGATCCACTCGATGCCGCCGACAATGTCACGGCTTACAAGCATCAGACCGCACAGCACCAGCTCCTTGACGGCATTTGCATTGGCGCCCGGTGCGTTAAATACAACAATGCCCTTTTCCGCGCACTCATCAAGCGGTATGTTGTTGACGCCCGCGCCTGCACGTCCGATTGCGCGGAGTGTTTTAGGGAAAGCCATATCATGCATATCTGCGGAACGCACAAGTACACCGGCTGCTGCATCGATCTGATCAACCAGCGTATAGCCCTTTCTGAATCTGCTGGTTCCTACTCTTGAAATATTGTTGAGGCAAAATATCTCTCTGTCTTTCATAATCAGGCGTTCTCCTTTTCAAACTTTTCCATAAACTCCACCAGCTTCTGCACACCCTCGTACGGCATTGCATTATAGATGGAAGCGCGCATGCCGCCGACGGTTCTGTGGCCCTTCAGATTCTTGAAGCCTGCCGCGGATGCTGCTGCAATGAACTTTGCATCCTTTTCCGGATCGCCGGTTACAAACGGTACATTCATCAGCGAACGGTCTTTTACGGCAACCGTGCCATGGAACATGGCTGAGCGGTCAAGATAATCATACAGAACCTTTGCCTTCTTTTCGTTTCTTTCCTTCATGACCGTAAGGCCGCCCATTTCCTTCAGCCATTTGAATACAAGTCCGCAGATGTAAATGTTGTAGCACGGCGGAGTATTGTAGAGCGAGCCGTTGTCCGCATGCGTCTTGTACTTCAGCATGGTCGGTGTATACGGCAGAACCTCGTCGCGAATGAGATCCTCACGGATGATGACGATCGTCACGCCGGCAGGTCCTACATTTTTCTGTACGCCGCCCCAGAGGACGCCGTATTTTGTAACATCCATCGGCTCGGAAAGGAACATGGAGGAGATATCCGATACAAGATCCTTACCCTTGGTATCCGGCAGTGTCTTGATGGTTGTACCGTAAATGGTGTTGTTCTGGCAGATGTATACATAATCTGCATCTGCGGAGATCGGAAGATTGGAGAGATCCGGGATATAGGAGAATGTTTTGTCAGCAGAGCTGGCAATTACGTTTACCTTGCCATAAATCGCGGCTTCCTTGGCTGCTTTTTTTGCCCACTGGCCGGTTACGATATAATCTGCAACCCGGTTTTTCATCAGGTTCATCGGAACCATGGCAAACTGTGTATTGCCGCCGCCCTGCAGGAAAAGCACCTTATAGTTGGAAGAAATGCCCATCAGATCACGGAGATCCTGTTCAGCCGTATTGATGATATTCTCAAAATCCTTAGAGCGATGGCTCATCTCCATAACGGACATACCTGATCCATGATAATCCAGCATTTCTTTTGCTGCTGTTTCCAGAACTTCCTCCGGAAGCACTGCCGGTCCTGCACTGAAATTGTAAACTCTGCTCATAATTAATCTCCTCTGTTTAAATTTAAACTGCAGCAGCCCGGAGGAGACAAATGGCTTCTCCTTTGGAGCCGTTACGTACTGTTCAGTCAGGAAATCAGTTTTGCTACCTGATCTCCCATTCCGCTGGTTGTAAGAAGCGTACAGCCATCCTCAAAAATATCCTTTGTGCGGAAGCCCTGCCGGAGCGTTTCCGCCACTGCATTTTCCACTGCATCCGCTTCCTCTGTGAGGTTCAGCGAATACCGGAGCAGCATGGCTGCCGACAGAATGGTTGCCAGCGGATTTGCGATGTTCTGTCCTGCAATATCCGGAGCGGATCCGCCGCTCGGCTCGTAAAGTCCGAAGCTGTCCTCACGGAGAGAGGCACTTGGCAGCATTCCGAGTGATCCGGAAATCTCTGCCATTTCATCCGAAAGGATGTCCCCGAACATGTTTTCTGTAACAACCACATCAAACTGTCCCGGATTCCGCACAAGCTGCATGGCCGTGCTGTCAACCAGCGCATCCGTAAGCGTCACCTCCGGGAAGTCCGCGGAAACCTGCTTTACGATTTTCCTCCAGAGCCGTGAGGAATCGAGTACATTCGCCTTGTCAACGGACGTTACATGCTTCCTCCGCTTCATTGCGATCTCGAATGCCTTTCTCGCGATTCTGCTGATCTCATAATCATGATAGACAAGCGTATCGGTTGCGGTTTCCGTGCCGTCCACGGTTTCTGTCTTCCGTTCTCCGAAATACAGACCGCCGGTCAGCTCGCGGACCATCATGACATCAAATCCCTGATCGGCTATCTCTGCCCTGAGCGGACAGGCCTTTTTCAGTTCCGGATAAAGATGTGCCGGCCGCAGATTGCAGAAAAGCCCGAGGGACTTGCGGAGCCTGAGAAGCCCGGCCTCCGGTCTTAATGCAGGCGGCAGCGTATACCAGCGGGAGGTTCCGACCTTGCCGCCGATGGAACCCATCAGAACTGCGTCTGCCTTTTCTGCCCTCTCGATCGTCTCATCTGTCAGCGGTGAGCCATAGGCATCGATGGAACATCCGCCCATCAGCACCTTTTCAAAACGGAAGCTGTGATGGTATACGTCAGCGACCCGGTTCAGTACCTTTACTGCCTCCTGTACGATTTCCGGACCGATGCCGTCCCCTGGAATTGTTACGATTTTAAAATTCATTGTTTTTCTCCTTTGAATTTACAGCATAGTATACTACGCTCATGTTTTATATACATCATAAAAAGTTTTTATGTATCCGCTTTAATACAATCTGCGGTCATCTTTTATAGCATACCAATTTAAACACGCTGTTTCCTATACATTTTTGCCATATCTGCCATGAATGCAGACAAAACCGGCGCAATGCCCCCCGCAGATACTTGCGAACATATGTACGGAATGGTATAGTGAGAGTGCGAAGCACGGAACGATCCGCAATCACATTGATATGCTCCGCACCAGCCTGCATGCGTGCGGGACAATGACTTTATGACACAGTAATCATATCAGCACAAGCGCCGGGTCACGTCCGCATGATCCGGCGTCTGTAAAGGAGCCTCAGATGGATGAACGGAAACAGAACAAGCAGTTTAAGCTGCATTCGGATTATGCGCCGACCGGCGACCAGCCGGAAGCAATTGAACGCCTGGTGGCAGGTTTCCGCGAGGGCAATCAGTTTGAGACGCTGCTCGGCGTCACCGGCTCCGGCAAAACCTTTACCATGGCGAATGTCATCATGGCGCTGCAGAAGCCTACCCTGATCATCTCGCATAATAAAACCCTGGCAGCACAGCTTTACGGTGAGATGAAGGAATTTTTTCCGGAAAATGCCGTGGAGTACTTCGTCTCCTACTATGACTACTATCAGCCGGAGGCTTATGTGCCTTCCAGCGACACCTATATAGAAAAGGATTCGGCCATCAATGATGAGATCGATAAACTCCGGAACTCGGCAATGGCCTCTCTTTCCGAGCGGAACGATGTCATCGTGGTTTCCTCCGTTTCCTGTATTTACGGTCTGGGTGCGCCGACCGAATATCTGAATATGGCAATCAGTCTCCGGCCCGGCATGCAGCTGGACCGCGATGTCTATCTCCGGCACCTCATCGATATCCAGTACAACCGGAATGATATGGACTTTAAGCGCGGGACCTTCCGTGTCATGGGCGATGTTGTGGATGTCTATCCGGCAGGTGCCGACAACGAGGCTTACCGGACCGAGTTTTTCGGCGACGAAATCGATAAAATCTATTCCATTGACCCGCTGACCGGCAAGGCGAATGCTTCCATGCAGCATGTCATGATCTTTCCGGCGAGTCCGTATGTCATTCCGCAGGACAAGCTGAATCTTGCCTGCCAGAACATTCTCCGGGAGTGCGATGAGCGCGTCAGTGAATTCAAGGCATCTGACAAGCTGATTGAGGCACAGCGTATTGCCGAGCGTACGCACTTCGATGTGGAAATGCTCAAGGAAACCGGCTTCTGCTCCGGTATCGAGAACTATACAAGACAGCTGAATTTTGCTGCTCCGGGTGAGCCGCCATACACTCTGATGGATTATTTTCCGGAGGACTATCTGATTATCGTGGATGAGTCCCACATCACGCTTCCGCAGGTCAGAGGCATGTACAACGGAAACCTTTCCCGGAAGACAACACTGGTGGACTATGGTTTCCGGCTTCCGTCCGCACTTGACAACCGTCCTCTCAATTTCCCGGAATTTGAGAATAAAATTGACCAGATGATGTTTGTATCTGCAACGCCGGGCGATTATGAGGCAGAGCATGAGCTCCTCCGCGCCGAACAGATCATCCGCCCGACCGGGCTCCTGGATCCGGAGATTGAAATCCGGCCGACAGAAGGACAGATCGATGACCTGATTGCCCAGATTCACCGGGAAACTGATAAAAAGCACAAGATCCTGGTTACTACTCTGACAAAGCGCATGGCCGAGGATCTGACAAAATATCTGAAGGAAGCCGACATTCGCGTCAAGTATCTGCATTCGGATATTGATACGCTGGAACGTGCTGCCATCATCCGCGATATGCGTCTTGACAAATTTGATGTTCTGGTCGGCATCAACCTGCTGCGTGAGGGTCTCGATATCCCCGAGGTTGCACTGGTTGCCGTGCTGGATGCCGATAAGGAGGGTTTTCTGCGTTCGGAGACCTCTCTTATCCAGACTGTCGGCCGTGCCGCAAGAAATGCGGACGGACATGTAATCATGTATGCAGACAATATCACAGACTCCATGCGGCATACAATCGAGATCACTGAACGCCGCCGCAAGGTGCAGGATGCCTACAACAAGGCGCACGGCATCACGCCGACTACCATTCACAAGGCTGTCCGCGATCTGATTGCCATTTCAAAGGCTGCCGATGCCGACGATGTCAAGGGTATCCGCAAAGATGTGGAGTCCATGTCGCATCAGGAAATCGAGAAGCTGATCCGCGAACTTACCAAAAAAATGCGCTCCGCAGCCGCAGAGCTTAATTTTGAGGATGCCGCCATGTACCGCGACAAAATTGATGAAATCAGAAAAAACAAGGAAAAAGAATAATCACGACAGACAGAGCCGCCCGGACTTCTTCCGGACGGCTCTTTTCAGGTCACCAGGACTCCTCCCACTTCGTGGGCCCCTCCTCGTGACATTTACTAAAAGACTTTGTCGGCGATTGCCTGCGAGGTTTTTTCATAATTGGCTTTGCATTTTTTGTAATGCCGGCGGTAATACTCGCTGTACATAACATCTACCAGGAACAGCTGGCTGATTTCCGCAGAGGTGGAGCCGCCCTGCAGGGTGCTTTCATTCGCACCGCAGAGGAGGATGATATCCGCATACTCTGTCAGCGGAGACTTTGCAAAGCGTGTGATAATAATGGTTTTTGCACCGGATTCATGCGCTGATTTTGCAATCATTACTGTATCTCTGGTCTCCCCGGAATAGGAAAAAATAACCGCTACATCCTCCGGTCCCATCGTGGCAGACAGCATCAGCTGCATATTCACAACCTGCGCACAGTATACCTTCGGTTCGATGCGGAGGAACTTGTTCATAGCCTTCATGGCTGTCAGCATGGAAGCGCCGCATCCGAAAAATACAATCCGCTTCTTCTCCGAGAGAAGATCCATCGCCTTGGTCATCTGCTTCAAATCAATCAGGGAATAGGTTTCCTCAATGGATGCAACATTCTCCGAGAGTACCTTTTTTGCAAGATCGGAAATGTTATCCTCCAGGGTGATATTCCTCTCCTCCCCGGTATTGATCTCCTCGCTTCCGGAACGCATGGACAGGGACAGCATCATCTTGAATTCCTGATAGCCCTTTACATTCATGGTTTTACAGAAACGGAATACAGAGGTGTCGCCGACATTGCAGGCCTCTGCCAGATCAGAAATAGACATGAACAGAACCTTATTCGGACTGTCAAGGATGTAATCCGCAACCTTTTTCTCGGCTTTGGTAAACTGATTGTATGCGGAACGTATTTTGGTAAGATAATCCTCCTGCATCGTATTCACCTGACTTCCTTTTGAATTTTTTCTTTTTTTAATATAACACGTATGAAAATAATTTTCAATTATTTTAAAAGCTGAATATTAGTTTTTTCATATCAAACTTGTTTTTTTTAACAAGTTGTTTTATACTGTGTGACGGACTTGAAATTTCAGCCGGATTATTTTATACTGGCAACAGGTTCTCGTAGCTTAATGGATAGAGTCCCGGCCTCCGACGCCGGTGGTGGCGGTTCGAATCCGCCCGGGAGCATTCAGACAGCAAAAGCTGTAAAAGGAACTCACGTAAATAAAAGAAGCATTGTGCGGCTGCCGCTCTCAGGCTGCCGGGCAATGCTTTTTTTCTCCTGATTTTTTAACAGCATCAGTAAGCTTCATGACAAATCACTTTCAGCATATCTCTTTCAGCGTCATCGGAAGGTGCTGCCCGATCTGCAGCACCTGCAGGTTCTACAGCAGCCGATAAATAATCACCGCTGCTGCGATGACAGCAGCCGCAGTAATCAGGACCTTGATCCAGGAGACCGGTGTTCTGCCGCTGACGGTTCCGCTCTGGCCGTTGATCATGAAGCTGTAGATCTTCCCGTTGTACATAAAAGAAGAAATCCAGATCGGAAGCAGCAGATACTTGTAGGTAATGCCGCTGTATGCGGTATGCAGATCCAGTGAGCGTACCGCATCTGCCTGGTTCTCCTGGCGGACCTTCCTGTCCGCCTCATAACGGAGATCCTGCGCAATGCTCTGTTTTCCGCTCTCCCAGGCATCCTTCAGCTTAACAGTGTAGCGTTCAGCTGCAAAACCCGCCAGATACTGCGGTGCATAAGGAACAGTCTTTCCGGTATCAAAAGCAGAAACACCGCCCAGGATGCTGCTGTCATATCGCTCCGAACCGCAGACCAGCACATCGTCATAGTTTTTATACAGCCTGCCGCTTGTCGGGTACCAGTCTGTATGCTGCTCTGTTTTCCCGTCGCGGGTACGCTCTGCACGGTTTTTGCCGTATTCTCCCGTATAATCCGTTTCCGTTCTGGCATCAAATGTCCAGTAGGGAATATAAAGCCCCTGGAAACGATCCGGCTTTGCGCTCTCCTTTGCCAGCTTCGGGCAGAAAAACCTGCCGTGAATCCATGTCCGGAAATTGACAGCAGCCGCTTTCTGATCCAGACTGAATGGAACCACACCGCCCGGCACCAGGATATTCTGCTGTGAATCTCCCGCCTCCGTTACCAGTGTCGCACCGCAGTACGGACAGACATCAGCAATGGCATTTGCATCCTAACTTACTTCCGCACCGCAGGATTTGCACCTGATGACCTTGGTTCTGGTGCCCCAGTCAGTGGAAGTCGCACCCTCTGCGGCGTCGAATGCATGCTCCTCCGCTTCAAAAGGCTGTGCAGGGTCCTCCGGCTTTGCGATCTCTTTTGTAAAACCGCAGTACGGGCAGAGGAGCTTTCCGGTATTCGGGTCATACTCCATGGTACCGCCGCAGGACGGACATTTCCTGTCCGTCTCCGACTCGGTTTCTGCATATACTGTATGCTCTGCTGTCTCGTCTGGCATTTCTCCGCCTCTTTCATACATTTTCAGGTATGATTACTGTCTTGGTCTGCCGCAGTTCGAACAGAAGTTGCCGGTATTCTTTGTTCCGCAGGAACAGGTCCACTCTGCAGGCGCCGGCTTCGGCGTGCCGCAGTTCGAACAGAATTTTCCGGTGTTCTTTGTACCGCACTTAGGGCATACCCACATCTCTGCTTCCTGCGGTGCTGCCGGAGCCGGCTGTCCGGACTGCGCATTCTGCGTCTGCTGTCCCATCTGGAAAAGCTGCGCCGCATTCATGCCGCCGGCATTGTTTGCCATATTCATCCCCGCAAAAGCCATCATCGGACCCGCTGAAGTATTGGCAGCCGCTGACTTCATCGCCTCTGCCTGTGCTGCCGTAAGTGCCGCTGCTGCCATAGCAGGATTCTTGAGAACCGCGCTGGCCTGCAGATCCTTGATCTTCTTTTCGTCCTCCTCGGATGCCGTTGCCGAGCTTACACCGACAGAGGTGATCTTTAAGCCGTACTGTCCGCCCCATTTTGCAGAAAGAACATCATTCAGTGCGGCTGCAAGGTCATCCGCATGTCCCGGCAGCGCCGAATAACGGACACCCATTTCCGAGATCTTTGCGAATGCCGGCTGCAGTGCAGTCAGAAGCTCACTTTTCAGCTGCGAATCGATCCGGTCGCGTGTAAAATCCTCCTCCACATTTCCGCTCAGATTCTTATAGAAAAGTACAGGATCTGTCATACGGTAAGCATATTCGCCGTGGCAGCGGATTGCGATATCCATGTCCAGTCCGATATTGGTATCCACAACACGGAACGGGATCGGATTCTGTGTCCCGTACTTGTTGCCGATGATCTCCTTGGTATTAAAAAAATAGACTCTCTGATCCTTAGCGGTATCCCCGCCGAATCCGATTCGCTTTTTGAACTCCTCAAAGCTTGCCTTGATACCCTCTCCGAGTCCGCCGTAAAAAATAGTCGGTTCTGTCGAGCTGTCCCATACAAACTCTCCTGCCTGCGCGGAGAGCTCCACGATTGCACCCTGATCAACAATGATCATACACTGACCTTCATTCACCGCAATGACCGCGCCGTTAGAGATCAGATTGTCGCTCTTTTTAAGATTAAATGCCTTTTTGGCCTCTCTGGCTCTGCCCTTCTTTACCAGTGTGTTTTCATCCAGTGCATCGCAGTAAAAATACTCGCGCCACTGATCGGCAAGCACGGATTGTGCAGCCCCGACACCAACCTGTAATAATCCCATATTTCCTCCTGATTTCCGCGGCAGACACTGCCGCAAGCCTTATAGTTCAAAAACCTCCATGTCATCCGGCACATAAAGATTTCCGTGGTAATACTGTTTTCCCTCTTCTGTATAAAGTTTCCTGCGGTCCCTCAGATGGGTTTCCTCTGTGTGGTACAGAATCAGATTCGGCACATCCAGTCTTTCCGCAAGCTCACAGGCTTCCTTTACCGTACTGTGATGCTTCTCATAGGGGCTGAATCTGTCCGCCTCACTGTACAGGCAGAACGCCTCATGCATCATCCAGTCGCTTCCTTTTACATACTTGTACTCGCAGTCATTGTACGGCTCATCTCCGCAGCAGGTCAGCCTGACGCCGTCCGGAAGCAGAATCGTAAAACCGAACTGCTTTGCCTTGGTGGATGCAATATCAAAAAAGGTCACGGGACAGCCGATGATTTCCTTTTTGTCGCCGTCGGAGAGCGCAATGATCTCGATCCGGTCTCCGATGAATTTAGTCACCTTTTTCTGGATCGTCAGGTCCGCGATGATTTTGATTTTTTCCGCGAGCTCTGCATGGCAGTATATCCGGAGATTGCCCTCATACTTCCCCTTGCTGATCATCTGGCCGATCATCCGGATCAGCCAGAATGTCCCAAGGAGATGATCAAGATGCTCATGGGTTACAAAAATATCATGGATATCGGCAAGCGGAATGCCTGCATCCTTAAGAACCTTTAAAATCCGGTTGCCTCCGCCGCAGTCAATCAGGAAATGCCTGCTGCCGTCCGACAGAACAGAACAGGTATTAAAAAGCTCTGTTACATTCGCATTGCCCGTACCGAGAATTGTCAGTTTCATCCGTATTCTCCTTTGTATTCATATTTTCCTTTATGTTCCTGATTATACCGCAGATTCAGGATGCACTGCAACCGCTGCGGAAAAAAGAAGTGCAGTTCATGCCTGCTCTTCCAGTTCCGCTCCGTACGGAAGCTCTGTCATATAGTCATTTTTAACCCAGGAGCCGTCCGCTGACAGGTCATAGGTCGGTACCGACGGCCGGACAGAATTGAATTTCAGCAGCTTTCCGTTATGATAAACATCTCCTGCTGCCATCATCCCATTGCCGTAGAAGTAATACCGGTGTCCATCCGGTGCCGTAAGCATTCCGGTCCGCATGGCGCCGGTCAGCGGATCCAGATAATACCAGATATCCTCCGGTTCTCTGATCCAGCCGGTCTGCATCCGGCTGTCCTTATTAAAGTAATACCAGACATTGCCGATGAAACACCAGCGGTTCTTTGCATAGCTTCCGTCTGTCAGCCTGTACTGCCAGCCGCCATCAAAAATAGAAACCCATGTCCCCGGTACATTCCGGTCAATGACCTCTGTATCATCCCCCGTACCATCTCCTGTCCTCTCACTGTACAGAAGCGAATATGCCGAGAACCGGTGCACGCGCAGGAAGATCCGCATATCCTGGATATAGAATCCCTCCTTCTCTGCCGACAGACGCTCGCTGCCGGAAAGCTCCGGAAGATAGCTGATCCCGCCCTCATGCTCCCGCAGTACGGTGATGTCAGCATTCTCCGGCACTGTATCCTTAAGCGGAAGGACAACGGTCAGCATCTCACCTGTATCCGTAATCCGCTTTTCTTTTGTCGTTCCGCCGGAAGACGTAATAATCATCTTTACCTTCAGGTCGAATGTCATCCCGATCTGCTTTCCGTTCTCCTTGGCAGCAGCTTCGAGTCTGTCCTCCGCATCACTGTCCGTCTGACTGGTTTCGAGTATGATCTTTACAGACCCTCCGCCTGAAACAGCCCCTGCTGCCTCAGGATCCGCATTAAACACAGGTGTTTCAAAAAGCTCCTGCAGCCCGTCCACGGCAGTATCCGGCGCACCTTCTTCAACAATTACCTGTGTGAATTCTGCACCGAAGTCTTTTCCTGCTGCGGTATCCGAGGCCATAAGCCCGGAACAGTAAGGAAAAAAATGCAGGTATATAAAATTTAAGCAAGTAAACCAAAAGCCGGGACAGCGCCATAAGTTTCTCCTCCGCAGGCCTGCAGATGCAGCGGTACATGATATCCGGTTCAATATTTCAGAAACAGACAGGCCTGTATTTGCAGTACCCCGTCTGATGCGGATCTGAACCATCCCTGTTAAACTGTCCATATCTGCAGTACCAGCAGTGCAGCAGCTGCAGCTCCCCGAACTCCCTTTTTGTCCAGAATGCACACGTATCCTGCCCATCCACCGGAATCGCCTGCATCCTCTGTTCAATTTCCGCACTGTGATCTCTGTCTTTCCGCATAGGCATCTCCTTATATGTTTTATTTATGGGAATCATATCAGGCGTTCCGGTTTTTCTGCGGCTTTTTGCATATAACATACTTTTTATCGCATCAAACGGCTATTAAGGTTAAAGACAGAGAGAATTCAGCCCGGGACAGAAGCAATCCCGGGCGTACAGCAGCGGCAGCATCAGAACCTGTCTGGGTGCCAGGAATCAGACAAAAGCCGTCATGGACAGAAAATAACGGTCTGATGGCTCTCTGCGGATTGCGAATATTTCCGGATTTTCCGGCTGTAATTATCTGCATCAAAAAAGGAATTCTGATGATCAACCAAACATCAGAATCCCCCTTACAGCCCGGTACCAGCCCGGAGCTTAACACTTGCCTTACTGTACAGCACCTGGCGCGGCGCCTTATATTAAACATCCGGCTGTCTTTTTTTGATAAATCCATAGAAAATAATCAGAATCGAAATCGGGCAGATGACCTTGAGCACCGGGAAAGAGAAACTCAGGATTGAATAGAGTCCTGCACTCGAAACGACAAAACTGAACACAGAAAAAATGCAGAGCCAGACCTTATAGCTGACGCCCGGCACCAGCTCGTTGAAGTACTTGGAGCAGCTGCTGAGCAGCCCGCAGCAGACATCAAAGCAGGCAACGAGGAAAACCGTGCCGGCAATGACCTGTCCTGCCGGGCCGTAGCACTGGAAAATTGCGTATGTAAGAATGCCTGCGCCGGTCTCTGAACTCCCGAGGAGACCCGGAACGCCGCTGACGGCAGCACCGATATAGGAAGTCGCCGAATAAATCAATGCAAGCAGGATGCCGGCAATCACACCGGCCTTGATGGTCTCTCTCGCAATCTCATCTCTGTCATGGAGACCAAGATCCTCGATATTCATGGCAATGATGATGCCGAACTGCAGTGCTGCAAGAATATCCATTGTCTGATAACCGGTAATAAATCCGGTCAGCGCGGCATTTTTTTCATAACCGGCAGTCGGTGCTCCGAATACTGCCGGAACCTTGACCAGTACACCGATAAAGATAACAAGAATCATCACGACAAGGATCGGCGTCATGATTCTCCCGAGGAGATCCTTCAGCTTGCTCGGGCGCAATGCAACTAAACTTGCCCCCGCAAAAAACAGTGCCGAATAAATGACACGCACTGTCATCAGTCCCGCGCCCTCCATATGCAGGAAAGGAACCACCGCCATCTCGAAGCTTGTCGATGCGGTTCTCGGAATCGCCACAAACGGCCCGATCATCAGACATACCAGCACAGTAAAGACAGAAGCAAACCACGGATGAATCATGCTTGTCAGCTTCATCAGGTTGTCATGCTTTGCAATGGACGCAACTGCCAGAATCGGAAAGCAGACCGCGGTAATGATCATGCCTGCCATTGCCACAACAGTCGCACCGCCTGCCTGCGCACCCAGAAGCGGCGGAAAAATCAGATTTCCGGCGCCAAAAAACATTGAAAACAAAGTAAATCCAATCAGCATCGTGTTTTTGAAACTCAGCTTTTTCATAGAACTGCCCCCTGTAAAGAAATTGCATTTTGGGAGCAATTATAACAAAAAACAATATCAGAGTAAACTGCATATTATAATACGGAGCCGGTCCCTGCGGACCAGCTCCGTATCCCATATATCCGTCTTTTTATACTCTCAGGTAAAACCCGATCAGGATCTCCGCGAGGAGAAGAAACGGAATTCCATATCTGAATCTCGGCTTCTGTGTCTTATGCCGGAACAGAAGCATTGCCAGCATGGCTCCTGCCGCACCGCCGATCATCGCAATCGTTAAAAGTTCTGCCTCCGGAATCCTCCATCTGCCGTGGATTGCCTTCCATTTATCAATACCGTACATAGCAAAAGCTATCCCGTTTACTGCGTAAAGATACCATGCAATCATATTTTTCCTCTGTCAGCAAAAGCTTCCGGCCCGGCCGGCTGTCCGGAACCAGTCAGCTGTTTATTTCCGGATTGCTGACCGGAGACTGCATCCGGCCGGATGGCGCTTTATGATTTCCTCTGTATTTACTGCGGTGCCTGGAAACCAGGGATTGCCTGTGCCCAGTCCGTGATGCCGATGATCGGTTTTGCAAACTCCGATGCTGCAAGAGACAGTGCCGGATTATCGATATTCTTAAAGACCTCATGTGCAGGCTTTGCAGCAAGCGTGGAAGTATCTCCCGTTCCGTTATAACCGGAAGACAGCCCGAATGCAAGGCCGCCTGCGGAAACCTCTACGCCGCTGTCTGCCTGGCGGCTCATCATATACGCCTCGATGTACGGATTGTTGGCAACAATATAATAAGAATAAGCTACCGCTGCTGCCTGCTCCATGGAAGTATCCTTGCTGCCGCTCCGGGAAGTAAAGCCTTCCTCTGTCAGGAAGATATGACGCACCCTGCCCTTCGGGCTGAGAATCGCAGCATTCTGCATGAAATCCGTGATGACATGCAGATTGCAGAAGCTGACGACCGGTGAGGAAACATCCTGTGTTACCTTGCCGCTTGCCCCGTCATTCCAGAAATTCGGGGAAGTCAGCGGATATGGATATGGATGAAGCGCCAGACCCCAGTCAAACTGGCCCTCCTCATAGCCTATGGCATTAAAGTATTCCAGCACATCCTTTGCCTTGTACTTGGAAACTGCTCCGGACTCCGGAAGCATGTTCCAGTACTGATCGATGGAAAACATGACATTGTCATTCGCGCTCTCACTCTTGATTGCCGTGTAGAATACACGGAAGGAGCGCTGGAAAATACGCATATAACTGGCCACATCCAGATCGCCGGTGTAGTTCCAGTACTGGTTATTGATCTCGTTTCCGATAACCCAGTTCGTAATCTTGCCATGCCCGTTGCTGCCGTTATAACGCTTTGCCAGGAAAGAAGCCATCGCCTTGATTGCACGGAAGCCCTGTTCTGTTTCCACGTTGAATGCATAATACATCGCCTGTGAGGATGCAAGCTGCGTCGTACCTGGCCTGTAAAGCTCCGGAACCGCAGAATTCCATCCGTTCAGGAGAATTGCCGTAACCGCAATGCCATGGTCGGACAAAGCCTTGACATGGACATCCAGTTCGTTGATCAGTGCTGCATTGATCTGATAGCTCTTACCCTCAAAGCTGTACCATATCCCGCTGCCGAAAAAGTTCTCTGTGGAAATGTTATAGGCGGCATGCTTGATATTCAGCGAGAATGCATCGTCCAGGAGATGCGGCTCAATTACAAGGCCCTTTTTGCCCGGATTCAGTGCAGCACTCTGATCCGGTGCCACAACCTCCGGATTTGTCACATAACAGCGGTTGGAAACAATCGTGTATCCGCCGCCGATCTTTACCGCAGCAACATAGGAGCTGTATATCCGCTTCTCCCCGGGGCCGGAATCAAGCGCAAATGAAAATGTCATATTTGCCGCTGCCGGCTGTGTTGCCAGATAATCCTTCCGCCCGGAAAGATCCTTCTGGTAAGGTTTTATTTCAAAAATATAAATCTTTCCGTCTGTTGCGGCTGTTGCCAGATTGCTGGTTGCAGTCAGATTGATCTTTGTCCTGGTGGAAGGATCAATCGTCACGGACGAAATATTCGCCTTCATGCTTACATCTGCCTTTGCGGTAAAGGCAGTTCCGAACACCATCACAAGACCCATCATCATGAGCCCCAGAAGATGCGGTTTACTTGCTCTTACAAACTGAAATTTCATTCTTTCCTCCATCCGGTAATCCACATGCTGTATTTTCAGGAACGTCCCAAAGTATACCACAAAGCAGGCAGCAATCCTATTTACAAAACCTTACATTATCTTGAACGGCTTTCCTCTGCTCCGGGAAACAGGTCTGCAGCAGCACCTCTCCTGGAGCAAAAAAACAGAACCGGTTCTGCCGGTTCTGCCTCCATTGTCTGTTTATTTACGGTACGCTGCTTTTTTAAATTCCTCAGGTTTATTTCCGATGTGCTGTTTCCGGAGTACTCTTATGCGTGGTTTGGTGACGGCTGCGGAAGCGCTGCTTTTGCAGCTTCCTCCATGGCTGCCTTTTTGGCCGCCATATCATTGTACATATTGGTAAAAATAGAATCATTTACCAGTCCGAAATAGAAATCCGTATATTTGGTATCAGCCGCATTGGTGTAAACCCTGACGCTGTAGCAGCGGTTGACAAAATCATAGGCACTGCCGTCCGCAATATCCTCATCATAAACATCATCCGGCAGCATAGAGATGCTCTCATTCATCTGGACATTCTTTTTAAGAACTCTTGTACGGATTCCCGTATCCTGCCCGTCAAGGTACTCATTTATATAAAATACGACATCGGCACTCTCGATCCGGCTGTTATCCGACTCCAGATGGAACTCTGCATTGTCGCATACAATATATGCTCTTTTTGTATTTCTGCTGACCGGGTCGTTTACCTTGCCATCTACATACTCGCTGTCGATCACAAGCTTAACCGGACAGGTATTTGTCTTTGTTTCTTCCGCGAATGCCGGTGCACCGATACTTAATGTGATTGCCAGCACAGCCGCAAAGAATTTAAGTCCTGTTTTAAAATGCATGATAATTCACGTCTCCTTCTGAGATACGGAGATATTATATGTCAAATCCCGGAAGCAGACAAGCCGCCTCCGGGATTTGACTTTTAAATGTAAAGAAAATGTAATTAAATGCCGCTCAGGAAAACACCTTTACGAAGTTCTTTTTGCCTCTCTGGAAAACGACGCCGTCCCTGAGATCTTCCTTTGTATAGGCAGTCTTTGGATCCGTTACCTTTTCTCCGCCGGCAATGACACCGCCCTGCTGTACATTTCTCCTTGCATCGCCTCTGGACTGGCACAGGCCGGAAGCTGCAAGAATACCGCAGATATCCGCACTTCCGTCTCTGTAATCCGCTTCTGTCAGAGTGTACTGCGGCATGTCCTCAGAATCTCCGCCGCCCATGAAAATAGCCTTGGCGGCAGTATCTGCCTTGTCTGCTTCCTCTTTGCCGTGAACCATTTCCGTCAGACTGTATGCAAGCTTCTCCTTGGCAGTATTCAGCTGCGCACCCTCCCACTTTTCCATCTCACTGATTTCCTCGAGCGGGATAAAGGTCAGGAGCTTCATGCACTTGATGACATCTGCATCATCTACATTTCTCCAGTACTGATAGAACTCATACGGCGTGGTTTTTGCAGGATCCAGCCATACTGCGCCGGAAGCTGTCTTGCCCATCTTTTTGCCTTCCTTGTTGGTGAGCAGCGTAATAGTCAGCGCATGCGCATCCTTGCCGAGCTTCTTGCGGATCAGCTCTGTACCGGCAAGCATATTGGACCACTGGTCGTCTCCGCCGAATTCCATATTGCAGCCGTACTTTGTGTACAGCATATAGAAATCAAATGCCTGCATCAGCATGTAGTTGAATTCCAGGAAGGAAAGTCCCTTCTCCAGTCTCTGTACATAGCATCTTGCACGGAGCATGTCATTCACGGAAAAATACGGTCCTACCTCCCGCAGAAACGAAATGTAATTCTGATCCCGCAGCCAGTCTGCATTGTTGACCATCTGCGCCTTGCCCTCACCGAACTCGATGAAACGGCTCATCTGCTGCCGGAAACATTCGCAGTTATGGTCAATCTGCTCCGTCGTCATCATCTTGCGCATATCGCTGCGGCCGGAC
>CAZPEW010000011.1:0-5966 GCA_964585695.1 uncultured Lachnospiraceae bacterium | reverse complement strand
AGCGGCTACCCGCTCGGCATCCAGCGCACCTCCATCGCGGCGGCCGGACGGATCTCCGATCATGCCGGTACCGCCGCCGACCAGCGCGATCGGCCTGTTGCCCGCCTGCTGCAGACGCTTCATCAGACACAGCGCCATGAAATGACCGACATGCAGGGAATCCGCAGTAGGATCAAATCCGATATAGAATGTAGCCTTCCCGGCATTCACCATTTCCCTGATTTCTTTTTCGTTCGTGACCTGCGCAATCAGTCCGCGGGCCACCAGTTCCTCATAAACTCCCATTGCCTTATCCTCCTGCAATCAGTATTCCGTCTGCTGTACGTAGTCATATACCTGGGAGATCAGTCTCCTGGTATCATCCCAGCCGATACATGCATCGGTAATGGACTTTCCGAAAATATGCTCCTCCGGCTTGCAGCTGCCTTCCTCGATGTAAGATTCCACCATCAGGCCCTTTACAAAACCGGCCAGCTCCGGTGAATACTTGCGCGAATGCATGATCTCCTGTGCAATACGGAGCTGTTCCTTATAATGCTTCGCCGAGTTGCAGTGATTGGTATCTACTACAACAGCCGGATTCACAAGATCCTTCTTTTTATAAAGCTCGCAGAGAAGCTTCAGATCCTCATAATGATAATTCGGCATGATCTGGCCGTGTTTGCTCATTGCACCGCGGAGAATCGCATGTGTATACGGATTTCCGTCGGATCGGACCTCCCAGCCGCGGAATATGAAATCATGCGGATGCTGGCCTGCATAAATAGAATTCAGCATGACGGAAAGATCTCCGGATGTAGGATTTTTCATACCGGTCGGAACATCTATGCCGGAAGCAACCAGCCTATGCTGCTGGTTCTCAACAGAACGCGCACCGACTGCAATATAGCTCATAATATCGGAAAGATACCGGAGATTGTCCGGATAAAGCATTTCATCGGCTGTACTGAGTCCGGTCTGACGCAGCACCTCCATATGAAGCTGGCGGATGGCAACGATGCCGTTTGCAACATCGGCACCCTTTTCCGGATCCGGCTGGTGCAGCATGCCTTTATAGCCCTCGCCGGTTGTCCTCGGCTTATTGGTATAAACACGCGGAATAATCAGTATCTTGTCATAAACCTGATCTGCAATTTCCTTAAGCCGGTTTACATACTCGAGAACCGGATCCGGATGATCTGCGGAACAAGGTCCGATGATCAGGACAAATTTCCTGGATTCACCTGTAAAGACCTTTTTAATCTCCTCATCTCTTTCCGCCTTCTGCTTTGCAAGTTCCTGCGGAAGCGGATACTGCTCCCTGATTTCCGCCGATGTCGGCAGCTTTCTTCTGAATTCAAATCCCATGATTTTCTCCTCCGGCGGTATTTCCGTCTCTCGGCGGGCCTTAAGCCCTGTACCAGCCTTGTATGATCATGTGGGAGGACAGATTGCGACCCATTAGTGCAGTATAGGCGAATTCAGCTGCTTTTTCAAGCCTTCCGTCAATTCTGTTATTCTGTTCTGTTATTCTGTTCTGTTATTCTGTTCTGTTATTCCGCTGTCCAGCTATCTCGCTATTTTTGAAGTATAATCTTATCTATTGTCTCTCCGTTATCCATTTCCGATGCCTGGATCTCAATGCTGCTGTTATAAACCGTACCGGATAAATAGATTGCTTTCTTTTCTGTCCACATTTTTGCCTCATAAGGTTCAGCAGCTTCCGGATCCTTATAAAATTTATTGCCGCTGGAACTTCCGGATGAAATATACAGAGTTTCCCCTGTTTCCTTGCTGAATGTATCCTGTGCATCTGACTGATCCGGCATAACGGTTTCTCCCTTCATGAGAAAAGACCTTGAATAAATATGATCATGTCCGCTTATAACCAGATCAATATCCATGGCACTGAATAAAGCTGAGAAATCACTGCGCATACTTTCCAGCTGTTCTGTATGCTCACCGCTGCTGAAAATAGAATGATGCATCAGAACAATTTTCCACTTTCTGTCAGATGCCGCTATTGTGTCAGCAAGAAACTTCTTATGTACCTGTATATCTGTCAAGTTTGAATCAATTACCATAAACAGAACATTCTGACAGATAAAGCTGTAATCGCCTTCCTTGTACTGCAGATCAAACAGTGTCTCTGCTTCTCCGGCCGCATCATGATTTCCTTTCACACAGACAAGCGGAACCTGCTTAAAAAGAGACGGCTGGCGAAATGCAAAATAAGAATGCAAAGACTCCTCATAGCTCACTGCGTTATCCGCCAGATCCCCCATAACAAAAAGATGTTCCGGAAACTCTTGTTCCGTAAGCAGCTGCATGTTATGGTTCCAAAGGCTCTGATCATCCTTGCCATACGCACCTAGCTGCGGATCGCCCAGTACTGCGAAAGAGACCGAAGTAATACCCGGCGTCGTAAAATACAGCATATCCGAATGCCGGATGCTTCCTATCCTGGAAATGCAGTATACGTACTGTGTACTGGTCTTCAAAAACCTTAGTGTCGCCCTGTGAACCGCCGTATTCATGGAATCTCTGCGGCCCATCAGAACCTTTGCCGACTTCTGTTCAAATATAGAAGGATCCTTCCTGTACTGATCTGCATCCATATATTTGACTGCATAATACCCGGGTGATGCACTCATCCAGTTTACGATTACAGAACTGTCATCTTCCCCCTCTTCCAGTACTGCAGAAGAAACATCCGGAGCCGTTTCCTCTGCCTCACTGTTCAATAAAACAAAACGGGAAAAATCCATATACAGACTTTTACTGCTGAGGCTCTGACGGTGCAGCTCAACAGACAGAACATTGATTCCCTCTCTCAGAAACTGCGTTTCTGTAATCTGAAACTCATTGGTCAGAATTGCTTCCGTTTCCTCTGCATTTCCGACTGCAATATTAGAGCTGTATCCGCCATCCGGAACATTGCCTGCAAAAATAATTTCTCCGTTCAGATAAACAAGCGCGCTGTCACTGTAGGAAATTGTTCCCTCCATGGACTGTATCTTTTTCAGGTCATTCCGGTCAAGTCTGAATACATATCTGAAAAACATACTGGGAGAACTGCCTTCTCCTCCGTCGAGCAGCAGAGTTCCACCCTGCAGAGACGAATCAGAAGTATCCATGGTAAACGGCCCATGCCCTTCCTTCCAGTCCTGTACCCTGTATTCAGTCTGCGTCCAGGCATTGCCGGCACCCGGCATTTCTCCGCTGTCAAGATACTGCCAGTCTGTTTCACTGTCTGCAACAACAATGGTATCTGACTGTATCTTTCCTTTTTCAGCAGGAAATAATATATCTCTGTACTTTGCCGCTGCCAGCACAGCTGTGCTTAATATAAACAGAACCAGCAGAATCACTGCTATTATTTTTTTCCCGGTATGGATCACATTTTTCTGATTATCCATCTGTTTACCCTTTATACCTTCTTTTCCAGTTCTGCCGCAATCCCATCTGCTGTATTATTCTGGTAGAATTTCAATATGATTTCGCATGTCTCTGCAACCCATCCTGCATCTGCCGTATTCAGCGGATATTTACGATCCAGAAGGTGTCTGCTTTTATAGCTCCGGAGGTATTCGACTGCTCTTTTGATGTCCCCTGCAGATGCCGCTGCATAGGCAAGTGAAGGCCATTCTGTGGATGTGCCTTCTATCTTCATCTGGTCCCAGAGAGGATAATCTCTGCAAACCTGCTGGTATATACTGTCTGCCCTGGCTGAATCCATCTTTTCTGAACCATATATATAAGGATAAAGCTGTGCTATCGTTTCCGGATAAAAATAAGCTGATCCCCGATATACAATACGTTTTCCGTCTCTGTCAATTCCAAGATCATATCTTCCTGCCGTATTATTCCAGAGACGTCGCTCAATGGATGCATCACATCTTTTCCCTAATCCGTCGAATGCCGTATACAGCTGCTGTCTGAGATCTTCCGGTACTGTGTCCGGACCGGTATGTGTCAGCATTGCACTGATTCTGCGGCAGGCATAGGAAACCTCTGCATTATCCATAAGATAGAGTGTCCTGTTCTCTGCCGATACCATGGTCAGTCCATCCGATGCAAGACTGTTCAGTTTTTCCTGACTGAGAAACAGCATATCTTTAAGAGATGCGATTTTCCGCAGATCTCCTCCCTTTTCCTCATAACGTGCAGTCAGAATCAGCAGCATGGCAATGTAAGAATCCACCGAATCATATTTTCCTGTCGGCACCAGTCCATTGCCCCTTACATATTGATAATTTGAAATAGCTCCCTGATGTTTTAAAAATTCCTGTATATGCCAGTTAAGATAAGCCGCAGTACAATTCAGATTTGTCTGGTCTGCATTCCCCGCAAGGAGCCCCAATGCTGCCTGACATGCAAAATAAGGATTTACATCCCCGCCAGGAGCTGATTCCCTGTTCAATGCAATAGCTCCGTCAGCGTTCTGATTTAAGCGGATCCACTGCTTCTCCTGTTCCATGATGGCCGTGACTTCATGTATATCTGCCTGATAATCTGTCGCCTTCTGATTCCGGTATATTTCATCTGCAAATATAAAGCTGATAACCGGCAGCAGCACACACATAAATCTGATAATGTGGTTTTTATGCTTCATATTCCTCCCTTAAATGCAGTACTGATAAATATCTGTAATATGCTGATCCAGAAAAGCAAACCTGGCATGTATTTCGCTTCTGAGCTGCTGCATTGCCTCTTCATGGCTTTTAAGATCCCGGTCTCTTCCTGTCAGCAGATTCAGGTCAAAGGAATATCCCCAGACCTTGAAATTCCGCTCTATTGCAGGCTTCAGACTATCCTCGCTTTCCTGCAGCACAGACAGCATATGCTCCTCGGAAAGTGTGGTTTTCCGCAGCAGCTGGTACCTCTCTATTACAAGATCTGCAAACTGACGGTCCTGGAGCATCCTGCTGAACCAGGAATGATTGGCACCGTAGAATTCACTTGTACTCTGACTGAACCATTGGTAATTATCATAACAGTTGTTATAATCCCATACTGCTGTTTTAAGTTTTCCGCCCAGTTCCTTATAAGCAAACATGGACAGATTTCCGATATCCTCATTCATAACAACTTCATTCAGGACATAATAATCCGCAAAGTTAGTCATATCAATATATCTCGCATAACCTTTCAGCGGATCTTTAAATGAGGGGCCGTAAAGTGCTTTTTCGAACTGGCTGATATCCTGTGTTATCCAAAGTTTCTGTTCATCTGTAACTCTTTTTTCAGAAGGATATACCAGAAACAGATCATTGTTTGTATATCCATATTCTTTGCCGTATACCTTAAGTGCTTCTCCCTCTGTTCCAATACGGTCTCTTTTTACAATATAGGCAGATTCTCCTGAAAGAAGACTGAATTTGCTCAGTCTGAGCCGTGATGACCCATTGGTGACCGGTTCTACCGCAAGGTAAAGGCCCTGGTACTTTCCATCAACAAACAGCTCCACATATCTGTGATCCGGAGCCCATTCCATCATCTCTCTCGCCAGCGTATATACGAGATGGTTTCTCATCAGTGTTTTGTCGAGGAACGGACCATTTAAAACCCATTCGCTGTTTTCTCCCATTCCAAGGAAAGCAATATCCTTTTCCTTGGTACTGTCAGCCGATCTGTAAAATTTTATCCTGTACTGCCTTTTAAGAGAAATGGACTCACTGTAATCAGGCCGGTCCAGTACAGACCTTTCTCCGGTATCACTGGCTTCCGATACAGCTATGGATGCGCGGATCGGATTTTCCTTTGTAATTAACTTTCCTTCTGTATCAATATATAAAACCGGAAGTGCTGTCTTAAATGGGCTGATTCCATAAAAACTCAGATTGTCCAGATCCGGCTGTTTCCAGCCCTTTACATTTTCTGCAGGCTTTTCACCACCGGATTTCTGAATCGTTGACAGGTAATTTTCTGCAGCAACAGCTGCTGCCGTAAACCCAAGTATAAACAGCAGTAAAAAAATCAAGCTG
>CAZPEW010000010.1:8154-23208 GCA_964585695.1 uncultured Lachnospiraceae bacterium | reverse complement strand
AAAAGCTGCAGGAGCTTCCGGATGAGCAGTACTTTGCAGTACTGCTTAAACTGGCCGGCAGAAATGCCCTCCCGGCGTCAGGTATCATGTATCTGTCGGATAAGGATCTAAAGAGAATGCCGTCCGGTTTTCCGCAGAAATTAAACGCTTTGCTTGCAGAGAAAAATGCGGCACTGGAAATTTCCGGAGAAACCAGGAAGCTTGATGGCGGATTCATCCTCCAGTACGGAGGAATTGAGGAGAATTGTTCTTTTGAAGCAATGTTCAGCACGGAATATGATAGCCTGCAGGATATTGCACAGAAGGTATTGTTCAAGGAATAAGAGGCAGCTCTGAACGAATATAACAACAGATTGGAGGAATACAATTTGTCTGATATAAGTAATGTTTATGCGGTTACGCGTATCCGTGTCAAGGAGAACGGTCTGCTGACGGAAAATTTCATGAATCAGCTGGTTCAGGCGGGTTCCTATCAGGAATGTCTCCGTATGCTCCGTGATAAGGGCTGGGTACAGGGCGGTTCAGATGACCTCACAAAGATATTATCGGATGAGCGGGCAAAAACCTGGGATCTGATGAGAGAAATTCTAAAAAAGGACATTTCCAGACTGGATGTATTTCTGTATGCCAATGATTACCTGAATCTGAAATCGGCGATCAAGGAAACCTCCATGCAGCATGAGTATAAGGGGATCTATGTGGATGAGGGTGCAGTACCTGCTGCGCTGATCCGCAAGGCAGTTTCAGAAAAGGATTTCAAACTTCTTCCTGAAAGACTGTCAGCTGTTGCAGAAGAGGCGCTGCGGACATATCTGATGACAAATGACGGTCAGCTTTGCGATATTCTTGTGGACAAGGCTGCGCTGGAAGCAATTTACCAGGCAGGCAGAGAATCCGGCAGTGCGTTTTTAAAGGAATATGCAGAGACTACTGTAGCCAGTGCAGATATAAAGATTGCACTGCGTGCCGCCAAAACCGGCAAACGGAAAGACTTCTATGAGAAAGCACTGGCAGCATGCGACAGTCTTGATATTACGGATCTTTCTGCGGCTGCGATGAGCGGTATGGAAAAACTGACGGAATATATCGGGAAGACCATATATGCCGGCGGCGTGGAGGCCTTTAAGGTTTCCATGTCACAGTTTGAGAAATGGTGCGATGATCTCCTGATTGAAAAGATGCGTCCGCAGAAATACAATCCGTTCGGCATAGATCCGATAGCGGCTTTTGTTCTGGCCAGAGAAAATGAAATCAAATCCGTCAGAATTGTGCTTTCGGGCAAGCTGAACCAGCTTCCGGACCGGTTTATAGAGGAAAGGATAAGGGAAATGTATGCATAAGATAGCAGTAATGGGTGACAGGGATAGTATCTACGGGTTTGCTGCACTCGGCATGGAACCGTTTCCTGAGACCGATCCGCAGGCGGCAGCAAAGCAGCTTCATGATCTTGCACTTAAGGACTATGCAGTTGTTTATGTAACGGAGGCGCTGGGCGCGCAGATAGCGGAAGCGATTGATCACTACAGAAGCAAGGGCCTGCCTGCGATTATCCTGATCCCCGGGGTCAGCGGCAATACAGGGAGAGGAATGGATGCAGTCAGGAAATCTGTCATTCAGGCAGTAGGTTCAGATATCATTTTTGGAGAGGACAAGTAAACAAATGAGTGAAGGAAGGATTAAAAAGGTTGCCGGTCCGCTGGTCATTGCAGAGGGCATGAGAGATGCAAACCTGTCTGATGTTGTCAGAGTAAGTGACAGAAGACTGATAGGTGAGATTATCGAGATGCACGGAGATCAGGCATCCGTTCAGGTATATGAAGAGACTTCGGGCCTCGGCCCCGGGGAGCCGGTTGTATCTACCGGCGCTCCGATGAGCGTTGAGCTCGGACCGGGACTGATCGGCAGTATCTACGATGGTATCCAGAGACCGCTGAACAAGATTCTGGAGGTTACCCATTCAAATCTCCTGCACAGAGGCGTTGAGGTTCCGTCACTGGATCGTGACAGAAAATGGACCTTTAAGCCGGAACTTCAGGCAGGAACCAGGGTCATTGCCGGAGATATTATCGGAACTGTCCAGGAGACAGAGGTTGTTGTACAGAAAATCATGGTGCCTTACGGCATGAACGGTACATTGACAAAGATTGAGGCCGGAGAATTCACAGTTACGGATGTTATCGGAGAAATCACGGATGAGGCCGGTGAGAAGCATGAGATCACACTCATGCAGAAATGGCCGGTACGTAAGGGCAGGCCTTTCCGCCAGAAGCTTTCTCCGGTTATGCCGCTGGTTACAGGACAGAGAGTTATTGATACGCTGTTTCCGATCGCAAAGGGCGGTGTAGCAGCTGTTCCGGGACCGTTCGGATCCGGAAAAACAGTTGTGCAGCATCAGCTGGCAAAATGGGCTGATGCGGATATCGTTGTTTACATCGGCTGCGGTGAGCGTGGAAACGAGATGACAGATGTACTGAATGAGTTCCCGGAGCTGAAGGATCCTAAAACAGGGAAATCCCTGATGCAGAGAACTGTTCTGATTGCCAATACATCCGATATGCCTTTTGCAGCACGTGAGGCATCCATCTATACCGGCATTACTATTGCAGAGTCTTTCCGCGATATGGGCTATTCCGTAGCTTTGATGGCGGATTCAACATCAAGATGGGCAGAAGCACTCCGTGAGATGTCAGGCAGACTGGAAGAAATGCCTGGTGAGGAAGGATATCCTGCATACCTCGGATCAAGACTTGCAGAGTTTTATGAGAGAGCTGGCCGTGTCATTTCGCTGGGATCGCATGGAAGAGAGGGAGCGCTTTCTGTTATCGGTGCGGTTTCTCCGGCAGGCGGTGATATTTCGGAGCCTGTAACACAGGCTACTTTGCGTATTGTTAAGGTATTCTGGGGACTGGATGCAAATCTTGCCTACCAGAGACATTTCCCTGCTGTAAACTGGCTGACAAGCTATTCAAACTATATGGATCAGCTGAGCGGATGGTTCAATCAGAATGTGGATCCGGAATGGATCAGACTGCGCGGGCGGATGATGGGACTCCTGCAGGATGAGGCCGAGATTGAGGAAATCGTAAAGCTCGTCGGTATGGATGCTATTTCTGCAGCGGACAGACTGAAGCTGGAGGATGCACGTTCCATCCGTGAGGATTTCCTGCACCAGAATGCATTCCATGAAGTGGATACCTATTCTTCTCTGAAAAAGCAGCTTATGATGATGCGTCTGATTCTGAATTACTATGATGAGTCAAAGGCAGCTTTGGATAAAGGGGTCTCCATCGAAAAGATTGTGGCTCTCCCTGTAAGAGAGCGGATCGGCCGTTTTAAATATATTGCTGAGAATAATCTGGAAACAGAGTATAACAGCATTACGACGGATCTGAATAAGCAGCTTGACCAGCTGCTCGCTGCAAAGGAGGAATTCTGATGCCAAAGGAGTACAGAACGATACAGGAGGTCGCAGGACCTCTGATGCTCGTCAAAGGCGTGACGGGCGTGACATATGATGAAATGGCTGAGATTGAGCTTGCCAGCGGAGAGAAAAGGCGCTGCAAAGTGCTTGAGATCGACGGCGGCAATGCATTGGTTCAGCTTTATGATGCGGCAACCGGAATCAATCTGGAAACCAGTAAGGTAAGATTCCTCGGCAAGACCATGGAACTTGGCGTTTCACCGGATATGCTCGGCAGAGTCTTTGACGGAATGGGCCGCCCGATTGATGAGGGTCCGGACATCCTGCCGGAAAAGCGGATGGATATCAACGGTCTTCCGATGAATCCTGCTGCACGTGCTTACCCGCAGGAATTTATCCAGACCGGAATTTCGGCAATTGACGGACTGAATACACTGGTCAGAGGACAGAAGCTCCCGATTTTCTCGGGATCCGGCCTTCCGCATTCCCAGCTGGCTGCACAGATTGCAAGGCAGGCAAAGGTACGCGGAACACAGGAGCCTTTTGCTGTTGTATTTGCGGCGATGGGCATTACTTTTGAGGAAGCGCATTATTTCCAGGAGAGCTTCCGTGAGACAGGCGCGATTGACCGTTCGGTTATGTTCCTGAATCTTGCGAATGACCCTGCAGTAGAGCGTATTTCCACACCGCGGCTTGCACTCACGGCAGCAGAGTATCTTGCATTCGAGAGAGACATGCATGTGCTGGTCATCATGACAGATATCACAAACTATGCGGATGCACTGCGTGAGGTTTCTGCAGCAAAGAAGGAAGTTCCGGGCAGACGAGGCTATCCTGGATATATGTATACTGACCTTGCATCTCTTTATGAGAGGGCAGGACGTCAGAAGGGCAAGAAGGGTTCTATTACACTGATCCCGATCCTGTCCATGCCGGAGGATGACAAAACACATCCGATCCCTGACCTTACCGGTTATATTACAGAGGGACAGATTATTCTGAGCCGTGACCTTTACAGAAGAGGCATCACACCGCCGATCGATGTTCTTCCTTCACTTTCCAGACTGAAGGATAAAGGTATCGGTGCAGGCAGAACCCGTGAGGATCATTCGAATACCATGAACCAGCTGTTTGCTGCCTATGCAAGAGGAAAAGATGCCAAGGAACTGCAGGTTATCCTGGGTGAGGCGGCTCTTACGGAAATGGACAAGCTCTATGCGAGATTTGCAGATGAGTTTGAGGAAAAGTATATTTCGCAGGGCTATACTGCAGACAGAAGCATTGAGGAGACGCTGGATCTCGGATGGGATCTGCTGCGTATCCTTCCTAGATCTGAGCTGAAACGTATCGATGATAAGCTTCTTGATAAGTATTATGACAAAAAAGAGGGCTGAACATGGCATCTACAACGGTAATGGCAACCCGTATGGAGCTGACGCGGCTTAAAAAAAAGCTTGCGACTGCCCGGAGGGGCCATAAGCTATTAAAGGACAAGAGAGATGAGCTGATGAGACAGTTTCTGAATCTTGTCCGCGAGAACAGAGCATTGCGCGAGAAAGTGGAGGCGGGAATCCGTTCCTCCAACCAGAATTTTGTGCTTGCCCGCTCGGCGATGTCAGATGAGCTTTTGAACAATGCACTGATGTCACCGAAGCAGGAGGTATGGCTGGAAGCTTCCACAAAAAATGTCATGTCCGTAAATGTGCCTGTTTTTACATCCAAAACACGGACAAGCGATGAAAATGATATATATTCGTATGGATATGCATTTACCTCTTCCGATCTCGATGATGCGGTTAAAAGTCTTTCGGATATCATGCCGGATATGCTCAGGCTTGCAGAGATAGAGAAAAGCTGTCAGCTGATGGCGGATGCGATCGAGGAGACCAGACGCCGTGTAAACGCATTGGAGCATGTTACAATACCGGAAACACAGGAAATGATTCATTCCATCAGCATGAAGCTGGATGAAAACGAACGTTCCTCACAGGTACGTCTGATGAAGGTAAAGGATATGCTGCTGGAGCAGGCACACCATTATTCCGAGGCTGCGGAGGCATAGGATTTATGGATTATACTGTCCGGGACACTGCGGACGGAACAACAGAATATTATCAGCAGAGGCTGGCAGCGGATACAAGCAGTAAATCCGCGGCCGGCCTTTTTACTGCACGCCGAGGTGCGTAAAACTTACAATATTGTGAATGGCCTAGGATTTGACGGGCTATTCTGCTATAATGCACGCATCCGGAGGATTCAGAGATTTATACATGGAATTCAGCGGGAGAACCGTTCAGATCAGAGCAAATCAGGCAGTATGGGGATAAAGAGAAAATGTATTTTGAGGACAGAGAAAATATAAGGAAGCCGGGACAGCAGGGAAACCAGCTCCGCACACGGAGAGATCCGGGAGAATACAGAGAGCGCCGCGGGCAGGAGGCACAGGAACAGACGGTACGGCGGGTACGCCGCACCGCACCGCACAGCATGCAGAGAAACGGGATCCGTTATAATGAAGACGGAAACGGGCAGGAGCGCGGCAGTCAGATAAGATTCCGTTCAAGACCTGTTGAGGCAAGCTATGAGGAAGAATTTGATGAGGAACTGCAGCGGCATGATCCTGTCAGACAGGGGCGCAGAAGCAGCGGCAGACGCCGGAGGAGGAAGCCGCTCCGGACAGTAATCATTCTGTTTGTCATTCTCTGTCTTCTGTATGCAGCCTGGATATATGTAAAGCCGATGATCGGAGCCAAGTACTGGACAGTCGCAGTATTCGGCGTGGATTCCCGCGACGGCAACCTCGGAAAAGGTGCTTTGTCGGATGTCATCATGGTAGCAAGTATCAACCGGCGGAACGGCGATATCAAAATCGTTTCTGTATATCGGGATACTTATCTGAAAATTGACAAGGACGGAACGTATCATAAGCTGAATGAGGCTTATTTCAAGGGTGGCCATGAACAGGCCCTGCAGGCGCTCAGCGAGAACCTGGATCTGAAAATAGATGACTATGTGACCTTTAACTGGGCCTCGGTTGCCAAGGCGATCAATGCGCTCGGCGGTGTGGATATAGATATCAGTGATGCGGAGTTCTCTTATATAAATGCGTTTATAACTGAAACAGTAAATTCAACCGGCATCGGTTCAGTACAGCTTAAAAAGGCAGGAGCCAACCATCTGGACGGCGTACAGGCTGTTGCCTACGGCCGGCTCCGGCTGATGGATACTGATTTCAACCGTACGGCCAGACAGCGCAAGATCCTGGAACTCGCGATGGATAAGGCCAAAAAAGCCAAGATGAAAACGCTGGCCGACATTGCTGCAGACATTCTTCCGGAGCTTTCTACCAGTATGGATGCCGGAGATATATCGGAGCTTGCAGGAAATATCAAGCGATACAATATTGCAGATTCCAGCGGTTTTCCTTTTGCGCGTACGACTATGAAAATCGGCAAAATGGACTGCGTTGTTCCGGCTACACTGAACAGCAACGTTACAGAGCTTCACAAACTGCTGTATGATCTGGATACCTATACACCATCTGTTACGGTTGCGGGAATCAGTCAGCATATTTCAGACAAGACAGGCATCAAGGATCCGCAGGCAGCAGCCGAGGAGGCAGAAATAGGCGGAGGCACCGCGCTTAAGAAATCTTCTAAAAAGTCTGCAGAAACAGCGGAGGCACCGGTTGTAAAGCAGGAAGAAACAAAAACTGCAGAAACAGCGGAGAGCACGGAAACAGAGAGTACCGCAGAAGAGACGATTGAGACGCTGGAAAAAACGACAGAAAGCAATGAAACTGCGGAGGAGACAAAAAAGAGCAGTACTGACAGCGGCAAAAACAGTACACAGGGACCAGCATCGGAAAAGCCGGCAGAGACGGGGGAAACCGCAGCCGGTCCGGGGCAGGATGCGGGAAACGGAAATTCTGACGGCGGGTCTGCAGAAGGGCCAGGAAATGAACTTGCGAATGCTGACGCAGGGTGATTGGTCCTGTTCAGCCAGGCATAACTTGACAGAATAGTATGCCCTGTGATTATACCTGCCATGGAAGAAAGAAATAACCGACACAAATAATACGTCTTTTAATTCTTGACTTTATTTTTGATCTGTGTAATACTCTAAAACAATAAATAAATACAGCAGCAAAGAAGCGCGAGATGGGAGAAAACAGAAGAAACCTGTCAGCGCTTTTTTATAAAAATATTCTAATTTAAGGAAGTATTTACTGATGAATGATGAAGAAATGGATGCAGGACCGCTCCTGGAGGTAAAGAATCTTGAAGTATCCTTTGTCAGCAAAAAGGGTGCAGTACCGACCATCAGAAAAATAAGCTACTCTTTAAATGAAGGAGAGGTCCTTGGAATCGTGGGAGAGTCAGGTTCCGGGAAATCGGTGTCTTCCAATGCCATCATCCGGCTTCTTCCGGAAAATGCCAGGATAGACCAGGGTGAAGTTCTGTTTGAGGGTAAAGATGTATTAAAGATGTCCTCTCAGGAACTGCAGAAACTCCGCGGAAACCGGATAGCAGAGATCTTCCAGGATCCGATGACCTCTCTGGATCCTCTTTTTACCATAGAGTACCAGCTGGATGAGGTTCTTAAAAAACATACCGGCTACGCAAAACCGCAGCGCAAGGAGCGGATGCTTGAGCTGATGCAGCTCGTAGGTATTAATCAGCCGGAAAAGAGACTGAAACAGTATCCGCATGAATTCTCCGGCGGTATGCGGCAGAGAGCCATGATTGCCATGGCGCTTGCCTGTGATCCGAAGCTTCTGATTGCGGATGAGCCTACAACGGCGCTGGATGTAACGATTCAGGCACAGATTGTTGAGCTTCTCAAACATCTCAAAGACCAGTTTCATATGTCTATCATTTTTATCACGCATGATCTTGGGGTTGTTGCGGATATCTGCGACAAAATCCTGGTCATGTATGCAGGAGAAATAGTCGAGTCCGGCGATAAACGACAGATTTTTTACAATCATCAGCATCCGTATACAGAGGGACTTCTGAATTCCATTCCCAAGATTGATGCAGCTGACAAGGAACCGCTCGTACCGATCGAGGGCAATCCGCCTGAGATGCTGCTTTTAAAGGAAGAATGTCCTTTTGCAAGGAGATGCAAATATGCGATGAATATCTGCGCAAGGCAGAAACCGCCAGAAGTTGAAATCGAGGAAGGACATAAGGCTGTCTGCTTCAAGTGCTACAGGGACATGCTTAACCGGGAGTAAAAGATGGAAGATGAAGTTCTTTTGGAAGTAAAAAATCTGAAAAAGTATTACGAGGTGAAACAGGGCTGGTTTCATAAAGCCGAGGTCAAAGCAGTTGACAATGTAAGCTTCCAGATCAAAAAGGGAGAAACACTCGGTCTGGTCGGCGAGTCCGGCTGCGGCAAGACAACACTCGGAAGGTGTGTACTCCGGCTTCTGGAACCGACTGACGGTGAGATCTGGTTCAAGGGAGAAAAAATTAATGATAAGGATATGCATCCTTACCGTAAATCCATGCAGATTGTTTTCCAGGATCCTTATGCATCGCTTGATCCGAGAAAAACAGTCGGAGATATTATCGGCGAAGCACTGGATCTCCATCATCTCTATAAAACCAGAGATGAGAGGAAAAAAAGAATCAATGAGCTGATGGAGCTTGTAGGCCTGAGTGATTATTTTTACAACCGCTATCCGCATGAGTTCTCCGGCGGACAGCGTCAGAGAATCGGCATTGCCCGTGCCCTGGCTGTAAATCCTGAGTTTATTGTCTGCGATGAACCGGTTTCCGCACTGGATGTTTCCATACAGGCACAGGTAATCAATATGCTGGAAAAGCTGCAGAAGGAGCAGGGACTTACCTATCTTTTCATTGCACATGATCTGTCTGTGGTAAAGCATATCAGTGACCGAATTGCAGTTCTTTACCTCGGGCATCTGGTAGAGATTGCAGACAGTCAGGAACTGTACAGAAATCCGATGCATCCGTACACACAGATGCTTCTCTCCGCAATCCCCATTGCGGATCCGGACAAGAGTGAAAAAAGAGAGCGAATGATTCTGGAGGGTGAGGTTCCGTCTCCGATCAATCCGCCTTCCGGCTGTCCGTTCCGTACAAGATGCCAGCATGTCACCGAGCAGTGTACAATGCGGTTTCCGGATATGACTGAGCGTACTTCGGGACACTTTGTTGCCTGCTACAATCGATAAAGAAGGTCATAACAGATGGATTTATTTGAGAAAATAGTCAAACGTATACTGCTTGCATTATTCAGCCTGCTGGTCATCATAACGATCACGTTTTTTCTTATGAACCTGATTCCCGGCGATCCTTTCATGTCGGAAAAGGCGAATGCAGAAACGCGCCAGATCCTGATCCAGAAATATGGTCTGGACCAGCCGGTTTATATACAGTATTTCAGGTATATGGCGAATCTGCTCCATGGAGATATGGGCACAAGCTATGTCCTGCAGAAGGGCAGAGCAATCAGCTCCATCGTCACGGAGTCCTTTGCGGTCTCTGTAAAGCTTGGTATCCGCGCGCTGATTCTTGCAATCTGTATCGGTATTCCGGTCGGCTGCATTTCAGGACTGTTTAAGGACAGACTTCCGGACGGAATTATCCGTGTTATATCAGCAGTAGGCATTTCCATTCCGGGTTATGTTATTGCAGCGGTACTGATGCTGGTGCTTGCCGTACAGCTCAAGGCGGTTCCGGTATCCTACGGAAAACCGGGCGGGGAGATCATGCCGATCATTACACTGTCGCTGTATCCGACCTGCTACCTCATCCGGCTGACAAGGGCCAGCATTCTCGAGGTGCTGGGACAGGATTATCTCCGGACGGAGAGGGCAAAGGGCATGAGTGAGGCAACCGTGATTTTTGTCCATGCACTTAAGAATTCACTGATTCCGGTCATTACCTATCTGGGACCGCTGACTGCTTCCATCCTGACCGGCGGCTTTGTTGCAGAATCCGTATTTAATGTTCCGGGACTCGGCCGCTATTTTGTAAAAGCGATCAGTTCCCGTGACTACACCATGATCATGGGTACCACGGTGTTCTATGCAGCCATGATCATCAGTATGAATCTGATCTGTGATGTGCTTTATCAGATCGTCGATCCAAGAATCAAAATGGATTAAAGGTGGACTGAACAGAGATGAAAAATATTTTAAGTTTACAGATCAAAACCGAACCGAATGACTTCCTTCCGCTTGCAAAGGATTATTACAAGGATGAATCTGCAAGTACGGAGGAGCTTGGGTTCTGGAAGGCAAGCTGGCGGAGACTTAAGGACAACAGAATTGCCATGGCAGCGCTGCTGATCATCCTTCTTATTATTCTTTTTGCTGTCCTTGGGCCGGTTCTCTCGCCTTATTCCTATGATGAGCAGGTACATGGCGATGAAAATATGGCGCCGTGTCTCCGGCACCTTTTCGGAACAGACCGTCTGGGACGGGATCTCCTCGTACGCTGTATGGTAGGAACCCGGATTTCTCTCACAGTCGGTGTTGTATCCGCGATTATTGTTCTGATTATCGGTTCCATTTATGGTTCCATCTCAGGACTGGCCGGCGGCAAGACAGATATCATTATGATGCGAATTGTAGATATCGTTTACTCTGTCCCGGAAATTCTTCTGATTGTTGTCATCAAGCTGGTTATTGATGCACCGCTGGAAAGTCTGGTCCAGAATGTCGGGTTTTTCCACCCGCTGCAGAAGATCGGTTCCGGACTTGTTGCGATCTTTATTGTATACGGCTGTCTTTACTGGGTCGGTATGGCACGAATTGTTCGCGGGCAGGTACTGCAGCTCAAGGAAATGGAATATGTGACGGCAGCTTCCGCACTGGGTGCACATAACCGCTGGATTATAAAGGAACATCTGATTCCGAACTGTATGGGACAGCTGATTGCGACAGCAATGCTGCAGATCCCTTCCGCAATTTTTACGGAAGCATTTCTGTCCTTTCTCGGCATCGGTGTTTCCGCTCCGATGGCTTCACTCGGTTCTCTTACATCGGATGCGCTGGGCAGTGTTTCCCAGACCCCGTACCGTATGATTTTCCCGGCGGTAATCATCAGTCTGATTATCCTGGCCTTTAATCTTTTTGGCGACGGCCTCCGGGATGCTCTGGATCCGAAGATGAAGAAAAGATGATGAAGAACTGGTGATCAGGAAAAGATAAAGACAGATCAGGTTGTAAGCATCCCACGGCGGATGTTTATAATATATACGCACTGGTTGACAGTGTCAGTACATTGCGGTGCAGACCACCGCTGAAGGAGGACATTATGAAAAAAAGCAGAAAATTACTGAGCGCGCTGCTTTGTGCAGCAATGACAGCTTCCATGCTTTCCGCCTGCGGATCAGGCGCGGGGACAGCTGCAACAACAGCGGCAGCAGGTACAGCTGCGGCAGGCGCTGCAGACACGGCAGCAGCATCTACAGCGGCAGCAGGCACAGAGGCAGCAAAAACAGCATCTGCAGACGGCGCGATTTCTGTATGCGATGGTTCTGAGGATGCAATGGTGCTGAATACGGCCAAGTCCGGAACACTCGGCGGACTGTCTGCATGCCGTCATCTGTTTGAAGGCCTCTACAAGCTTGATGAAAAGGGAGAGGTTGTACCCGGACAGGCAAAGGATGTCAAGGTTTCCGATGACGGACTGACATATACCTTTACACTGCGCGATGATATTACCTGGTCTGACGGACAGCCGGTCAAGGCTGCGGATTTCGTATACGGATGGAAATACCTCAAGGATTCTGCTGCCGACTACAGCACGCTTCTGGAGATGGTTGCCGATGCACAGGCCACTGATGACAAGACACTGACTGTTAAACTTTCCTATGCCTGTTCTTATCTGCCGGCAATCCTTGCATTCCCGTCTACCTACCCGGTACGTCAGGACTATGCAGAGAAGTACGGCGATGCCTACGCAACAGATCCGGACAAGGCTGTTTACAACGGACCTTACAAGCTGACAGACTGGTCTCACCAGCAGAGCATGACGCTGACAAAGAGAGACGATTACTATGATGCTGCAAAGATCACCGCACCGGAGATCGACTGGCTTCTGATGACAGATACATCTACCATGCTTGCATCGTACCAGAGCGGTGATATCGTTTATTCGGATACTTACCCGGAGGAGGCAGCAGCTTCTCTTGAGAACAACGGACTGCACTTTACATCAGGCTACAATACCTACTGTGCAATGTTCAACCTCGGAGATTCCGGCAATGCTGTGTTAAAGGATGCAAAGGTCAGGAGAGCGCTTTCTCTTGCAGTAGACAGAGACAGACTGATGTCTATCCGCAATCTCCATGATGAGCTTGCAACATCCTATACACCGAGCGGTTTAAAGAACGCTGCAGGAACAGAATTCAATTCTACGGTTACCCCTTGGTATGGTACCGATTACAAGGCAAACTGCGAGGAAGCCAAGAAGCTTCTGGCTGAGGCCGGCTATGAGAACGGCGCCAACTTCCCTGCACTCCGCTATATCGTAAACAATGACAGCCGTAAGGAAATTGCAGAAGCCGTTGTAAGCGACTGGAAGGATGTACTTGGAATCAGCACGGTTACTGTTGAGTCGGTCGAGAACTTCTTTGCAGCAAGACAGGATGGAGATTATGATATTTCTTATTATGGCTGGTACATGGATTATGTAGATATCTCCAATATCCTGAGCACCATGAAGACGGGTAACAATGATGCAAAGTATGCGAATGCTGATTATGACAAGGCATTCGACACGGCAATCGCTGAAACGGATGAGACAAAGCAGTGGGCAGATTATGATAAGTGCGAGGAACTGCTTGCAGCAGATGCACCGATTGCACCATTTTTCCATTCAGACAACTCTTATCTGTTTGACGATACAAAGTATGATGGACTTGTTTATTACTGCGGAAATGTATTCTTCGGATATGTACATACAAAGTAAAGCAGCAGATTGATATCAGTAAGGCCGCCGTCTCCGGATGGCGGTCTTTTGCGGTAAAGACCGGAAAAGACGGTCGGAAAGGACACAATGGACGTAAATACACTGGAAAAATATTTCAGGGATGAAACGGCAGCCTTCCCGGGCAAGACCGCTTATCTTCTGAAGGATCTCTCGGAGGGTAAGGCAGCATCAGGCAGTGCGGATGGTCTGTACATAGCCGCGAATGCAGCGGACCGGGTGGTTTCTGCAAGTACCATCAAGGTACCTGTTATGATGGCTCTGCTGCACAGATTCAGGACAGAGGGCAGAAGTCTTGCGGAAATGATCCGTGTTGAGGAGGCGGAAATCCTTCCGGATTCCAAGGTTTTCCAGTATGGTCCGCGTGAAGCAAGCTTCTATGAACTTCTGGTTTGGATGATTGTCAATTCTGACAATACCGCAAGCAATGTTCTGATGGATTATATCGGTTTTGAAGAGCTGAACAGATTTTTCAAGGCCATCGGTCTCAGGAATACAAGCGCGGGCAGAAAAATGCTTGATTTTAATGCCATAGAACAGGGCAGAAACAATTATATCTCCCTTGAGGATTTTTATGCCTGCATTTCACATCTGTATATACATGAAAAGGCAGGATATGATATGGCGGTCATGGCAATGAGTATTTTAAGGCGCAACCGGGACTTTGATATCCTGCTTCGCTATATTTATGAGGATGTGAGATGTGCACATAAAAGCGGCGGGCTGGATGATATTGTGCATGAGGGGGCTGTCTTTGAGACGGAATACGGCAAATGGTTCCTCGGGGTGTTTATTTCCGGGTTTGAAGCTGGAGAAGAAGGTGTCAAGGCAGCGGAACGTCTTGCCGGACGTCTCTCCCGTAAGGTCATGGATTTTTATGAGGAGAAGGAAGCATGAAGCTTTTACAGGTGATCGTGCCGTCGGCATTTCTTTACGGTGCGGATCTTGCGTCTGTCGAGGATGATGTGCTGAGCGGCTGGAAGCTGGAAGCATTGTCCGGAGACAGGGACGGATACCGGTATGTCCGGACCCACTATGGATATGAAGGATGGATCCGGAAAGAGGCTGTACGGGAGACAGGCAGCGGAACGGATGGCAGTATACGGACTGCTCATGCACTGGATGCAGCGCAGCAAAAAGATACTGCGGCACAGTCTCAGAAGGTTCTGATCAGAAGCTGGACGGATGTGCTGTCTCTTCCGAAGGTACAGGGAGAAATTCTGGAGACGCTTCCGCGCGGGGCCTTCCTCTGCTGTCTGCCGGAAACAGAAAAGAACTATCATAAGGTGAGAACCGCATCCGGCAAAGAAGGATGGATACCGGAAATAGCATTCGCAGAAAGAATGGACACAGATGGGTTTTTTACTGCAGAGGACCGGCCCGGGTATTTTTTACGGCAGACGGAACGCTTCCTGACAGAGTCAGAAAAGAGGACATCCGTACCGGGCAGAAGACTTACAGAGACGGAATTCCGTGCTTCAGCCGTTCGTTTTGCAAGAAGCTATCTCGGCACGCAGTATCGCTGGGGAGGACACCAGCCATCCGGCATAGACTGCTCGGGACTGGTCTCCATCAGCTACATGCTGAGCGGCATCCTGATTTACCGGGATGCCGAGATCAAAGAGAGATATCCTGTCCGCAGGATCAGAAAAGAGCAGCTCA
>CAZPEW010000010.1:0-8144 GCA_964585695.1 uncultured Lachnospiraceae bacterium | reverse complement strand
ATTTTCCGGGACATATTGCCATGTACCTGGGGGAGAAGCGGTATATACATTCGACGGGATATCATGACAGCTTTGGCTGCGTGATCAACAGTCTGGATCCGGCAGCACCGGATTACCGTGCAGATCTGCCTGACAGGATTACGGCGTACGGCAGTATTTTTTAAACAGCAGGATATTCATAAAACAAGGAGAATAGGCATGAAGATAACAGAAGTCAGACTGGGCAGACTGTCAGCACCGCTCCGGACACCGTTTAAAACGGCTCTGCGCACTGTGGAGAGTATTGAAGACATAGTGGTGGAAATCCATACGGACAGCGGAAATATCGGCTACGGGGAAGCGGCGCCGACCGGGGTTATTACCGGTGATACCGCACTTGCAATCATCGGTGCAGTACAGGACCATATAGCAAAGAAAATCATCGGCATGGATCTGGATGACTTTGAGGATGTCATGCAGGCGGTGCAGAATGCGGTTGTACATAATACAAGTGCAAAGGCCGCAGTCGACATTGCTTTGTGGGACCTTTACGGACAGCTTCATAAGGTGCCTGTCCATAAGCTGCTTGGCGGGGCCAGAAAACGGATCGAAACAGATATCACAATCAGTGTCAATGCACCGGAAGAAATGGCAAGGGATGCGGCAGCCGCAAAGGAAAGAGGATTTGATACACTCAAGGTCAAGGTCGGCATAGATTCGACACTGGATGTCGCAAGACTTGCCAGTGTGCGTAAGGCGGTCGGAGAGGATATCCGCATCCGCATCGATGCAAACCAGGCCTGGCAGCCGAAGCAGGCTGTCCGGCTCCTGAATGAAATGCAGGAAAAAGGACTTAAGATTGAGCTGGTAGAGCAGCCGGTCAAGGCAAACGATATTGCAGGACTTAAATTTGTTACGGAGCGGAGTTATGTTCCGGTGCTTGCAGATGAAAGTGTATTCAGTCCGGAGGATGCGCTCAGGATTCTGCAGGAGCGTGCTGCGGATTATATCAATATCAAGCTGATGAAGTGCGGCGGCCTTTACAATGCGCTGAAGATTACAACCATGGCAGAAATCTATGGTGTCGAATGCATGATCGGCTGTATGCTCGAACAGAAAATTTCTGTGAATGCTGCGGTGGAACTCGCCTGTGCGCGGAAGGTTATCACCAAGGTGGATCTGGACGGACCGACACTCTGCAGTGCAGATCCGGTTATCGGCGGCGCTGCATTCAGAGAAAAGGAGATCACGGTATCAGATGCACCGGGGTTCGGCATACAGGGGTTCCGGGAGGGCTTTTACCGTCCGTTGTGATTAAAAACTCGAGGTTGCTCTTGAAGAAGTTTTGTGCTATATTTTAAAGGCTGTCAGAGACAGCCTTGGATGGAGAGTTGTCCGAGTGGTCTATGGTGCAGCACTCGAAATGCTGTGCTCCGTAAGGGGCCTAGGGTTCGAATCCCTAACTCTCCGTTATATATGATGGGTTTTACTGAAAGAGCTGCTGTGAGGCTTCGGTTTTCCGATTCCTGTACAGCGGCTCTTTTCTGTAAACAGACGGAACAGAGACGGAAGAGCTTCGGATTTATAAAAATGGCATTATTAAATGATTATAAAACCTATTGCCTCTATAGGAATAATCCGGTATATTATGTACATGTCCAAAAAGGAAACCGACAGGTAAACCGATCAAGAAGGAGAGACCAATGAAAAAAGCAGCGACCTTGTGGATGATTCTGTTCCTGAGCATGTTCTGTGCCGGGAGTGCATTCGCGGCGGAAAAAAGCTACAAAATCACAATCGATGGAGAATCAAAAGAGCCGGCAGTCACCGGGTATCAGAAAGGGGATAAAATCATGGTGCCTGTGCGTGCGACAGCCGAGGCAATGGGATACAGCGTTACCTGGATTCCGGAGAGGAAGGCATTGCTGATCAGCACGGGAACGCAGGAGGCAGTTGTCATGGCAGGAGCCAGGAAGATTCATGTTGACGGCAGTATCGACGGAATTGATCTTACGACGGATGCGGTACTGGGAGAGGCTGTAGAAGTGAAAAACAGGCGGTATTATATTCCTGCAGATTTTTTCACCGCTTTTCTGCGCGAAACAGTGCTTTATGGAGACACGCTGGATATTGCGAGGCAGCAGGCCTGTCTCTGCAGTGACACATCCCGGAATACACCGGACTGATGGATGTGCCGAAAAAAATAATGCAGAGCTTCTGCTCTGCATTACGGATCCGGTCATAAAGTGCCGGCGATCGGGGTCGAACCGACACGGTGATTTCTCACCACAGGATTTTAAGTCCTGTGCGTCTGCCTATTTCGCCACACCGGCAACAGAAAATATAATACTAAAAATCGAAATCTTTGTCAACCGTAAACATTCTGCGTGCAGCAGGGCGGCTGTATTAGCGGGTTGCGCGGAACACATTTATCGGATATAATTCAGTAACAGTAAGGACGCTGAGATATTTTATAAAGGAGTTTTTATGATATATAAAATTTACAGTGACAGAATCATATTGGCAGATGATGCACAGATGGCGCTGGCTGAGGTGGATTTTCCCATGCTTCCGGATCATGCGGACACAGTGGAAATAACCCATACTTTTGTAGATGACACACTGCGCGGGCAGGGGATTGCCGGCACGCTGATGCAGAAGCTGGTTGAGCAGCTGCGGAAAGACAATAAAAAGGCTGTTCCTGTATGCTCTTATGCGGTCGGATGGTTCTCAAAGCATGAGGAAGCCGCGGATGTACTTGCACCGGCGGAACAGGCAGCGGCTGCAGCAGATACAGCAGATACGGCTGCAGATTCAAAAAAAAAACTGAGCCCGGAAGCTTAGAACAGGAGAGTGCGGTCCGCTATCCGGAAAATACAGCACGGGCAGAAACAGTTCCCAGGCAGACAGAACCGCTGTATACATCTGCCGGGAGGCAGAGCGCATCTCCGCTTAAGCCGGAAGTCCGCACGGAAAAGCAGATTGTATACCGTACAAAATATAAAACCAGAATAAAAACCGTCAGGAACAAGGTTCATGTCAGAGACAGCGGCGATAACAAAGCCAGAACTGCGATGGAAACGATCCTCCGGTTTACAGCCAGAGTTCTCCAGTTTCTGAGTGCTTTTATCATGGCGCTGGTTCTGATTCTTTTTGTTATGGCGGCGCTCCCGGATCTAGAGACGCTTGGTCCGATCGGCTCTATGATTACGGACAGGAACATTCCGCAGATACTGTATATTTCTCTGATATGCGGCTTTATCTTTTTCTGTGCGGCAGAGCTGATCTGGATTCTTACAAGACGGAAATTTGCGGAGGAGAGCAGAATAGTCACACTGGATACCGGAAGAGGCATTACAGCCTTCATTCTGGTTTTTGTGCTGTGTATTGCTTCGGTTTACGTACAGTCTGCATTCGCGGGCTCCGGTGAGGTCCGGACAGGGATTATGCATGCGGCAGATACCCTGCTGGTTAACCGGAAAATAATCATGGAACTGTCAGCAGGCGGCCTTTTAATTTCTTCAGGCCGCAAGCTGATCGGAAGATAAGGGCGGACAGCATGCTGATGAGATATAGAAAATTCCTGATTTCGGCCGGAATAATCCTTGCGGCGGTACTGCTTCCGTCAGGCTGCGGCAGGAGCAGCAAACGGTATCAGACACAGTTTACGGATGTATTTGATACGGTTTCTCTCCTGACCGGCTACGATCAAAGCGAAAATGCTTTTGACGGAAAGGCGGAGCTTGTACACAAAGAGCTGTTGGAGGATCATCAGCTTTTTGACATCTATCATTCCTATGACGGAATGAACAATCTTAAAACCGTCAATGATAATGCGGGAATCGCTCCGGTCAGGGTTGACCGGAAAATTATAGATCTCTTGCAGTTCGGAAAAGACGCATACCGGTTTACGGACGGCAAGGTCAATATTGCCTTTGGTGCAGTACTGCGTCTCTGGCATGATGAAAGAGAAGCCGGTACAGCAGATCCGGAGCACGCAGTACTTCCGGATGCTGCTGCGCTTAAAGAAGCTGCAGAACATACGGATATGGATGATATCATTATTGATGAGAATGCTTCCACGGTATTTCTGCAGGATCCTGAAATGAGTCTGGATGTCGGAGGAATTGCCAAGGGCTATTCGGTTGAGCTTGCAGGGAAAATCGCAGAGGATGCGGGTTCGGCAAGTTTTCTCCTTAATATCGGCGGCAATGTAAAAAGCATAGGATCAAAGGCCGATGGCAGCAAATGGCTCTGCACAGTTGAGTCGCCGTTCTATCAGGATACAAAAAGCGGAGACCGGTATTCAGCAGAGACAGAACTGGACGGACAGTCCCTGGTGACTTCGGGAGATTATGAGAGGTATTATACGGTGGACGGTGTGCGGTATGCCCATATCATTGATCCGGATACATTGTATCCGGGCAGATTTCATCGCAGCGTTTCTATCCTTGCAGCTGATTCCGGTACGGCAGATGCCTTTTCTACCGGTCTTTTCCTGATGACAAAGGAAGACGGGCAGAAGTGCATTGACGAATATAACAAGTCGCACGCAGGAGAGGATACCATTGAGGTTCTGTGGATTGAATCAGATGGGAGCATCAGCTGTACAGACGGATTTAAAGAATATATGAAATAATTTTTTAAATTCATGTAAAAAGGTGGTTGACAAATTATGTGAATTCTTGTATCATACAAAAGTCGCTTAAATCAAAGCGACATTTGCTTTAGGGCTATAGCCAAACGGTAAGGCAACGGACTCTGACTCCGTCATTTCAAGGTTCGAATCCTTGTAGCCCTGCTGAGAACTCCTATGACTTGATGTAAGATCAGGCCGTGGGGGTTCTTTTTTTGTGCATTTTTATTTCAAAAAAATTAGGTTAATAATAAAAATATGTAATATAATGAAGATATTTCAATGCTGCGTGATTTCTGCAGGAGAGGCCGGATTATGAAAAGGACAAATCAGCTTATTAACAAAAAATTATACATTTATATACTGCCTTCTCTGATTATGTCGCTATCGGACAGACTTGGAGTGATTCTTGCCGGTATACTTGCCGGAAACATGATCAGTACGCTTTCGCTTGCTGCGATTTCCATCTGCTCACCGGTGCTCCTTTTTACTATGCTGATTGCCTGGTGGCTGTCAAATGGATGTGTGATCCAGACCGGTACCTATCTTGGAAAGGATAAAATTGAAGATGCAGGCCATACGGTTTCCGTAAGTGTACTTGCTTCCTTTGTGGTCGGCCTGGTAATGGCAGTGCTGATGTTCGTGCTGGCACATCCTGTTTCGCTGCTCCTAACGCACGAGGGTGAACTGCAGCCTATGGTTGAGAGTTTTTTAAAGGTAAGCATGATCGGGCTCCCGACGGAATCTCTTTATGCTGTTTTTGTAGCAAGCCTTGGTGTGGATAACTATCCGTATCTCGGCATGGGAATGGTGCTTCTTACACAGGTAGTTTCCATTGCCGGGGACATTCTGATTCTGACATTTACAAAGTGGGGCGTTGCAGGCATTGCATTTACGACACAGCTTGGGTATTTCCTGTCTTTGATTTTCGTGATTCCTTATCTTAAGGGAAAGTACCGTGTTCTGCGGTTTGGTTTTCGCGTACCGGAGTGGAGAAAGTATTTAGGAGAGATTCTGCATGCGGGACTCTCCAATGCTGTTGGAAATGTTATCTCCATCAAGGATATTCTGGTTAATACGGTAGTAGTCACCGTGCTCGGAAGTGAGCTTATGTCCGTTTATTCTGTATGCCTGTATGGCAATTTTATGGAACGCGCACTGTCAACGGGTCTTACTTCTGTCATTGCGCTGATCGGCGGTATCCTTTATGGGGAACGTGACTATTTCGGCTTGCGGGAGGTGACCCGCAAAATACTTATAACAGGCGGGGCGCTTACATTCGCACTGTTTGCGGCAGTGGAAATCAGACCGCAGATGATTGCGGCACTTTATGGTTTTAAGAATGCCGGACTTACAGCAAGCGTCGCAACGGCCCTGAGGATTTATGCCTTTTATTTCATTTTTGCTTTTCTGGAGGATTTCATTCAGCGTTATTATCCGGTTATTGAACGTAGTAATATTGCTACTGCTTTTGAAATCATGTTTAATTTTGCAGTCATGATTCCTTTCAGTATAATCGGGGTACTGGCTGGCGGCATCAATGGACTTTGTATCGGTATTGTACTGGGCGGGGCAGCATCACTTCTGTTTACGGATCTGTATCGCCGGATTTCGGAGAGGAAAAGGGGAAATGACGGCAGAAATATATTTGTTGTCGGTAAAGCTTCCTCCAAGGTGATATTTGATACTACAATTAAAAATACAGTTCCGGAAGCGTCCGCTGTATCAGAAAGGCTGATCAGCTGCTGCAGGGAAGCCGGATTTGATACAAAGGATGCATACAGAATCGGGCTTGCGGCAGAAGAAATAGCGGTCAGTATCGCGCTGCATGGCAATAAAAACACAAACCGGAGCGACTATATTGATATCAGCCTTTCTTACACGGATGGTATACTGATTCTGCATATGAGAGATGACGGTACGCCGTACAATCCGGTATATTCTATCCAGGAAAAACATCTGATTACAGATGGTATGGAACTTGCAAAAGCAGTGGTATCCAAATACAGCTATCAGAGGATTCTGAATCTGAACAATACTTTTATTGAACTGGTTCCGACAGTATAAATTCTGATCGGTAAAAATTAAATCCCATAAAAACGAATAATGGGTGCTGAGGATGGATTTTGCGGAGAGAGTCAGTTGTGATGGAGAGGATAAATAATAACTGCCGGAGGATGTTATGGAAAAAATCGGAGAGCTGCTTGGATTTCTTGCAGCAGGGTGCTATTTTATTGCCGTTGCAAATTTATTTGCAAAACAGATCAACAGGATATGGATTGTGAAGTTTCCCAGAGAGAATGGCTTCAGAATGTTCTGCCAGCGTGTTCTGCGGCTGCTGGTGAGGTATCACAGGGTTTTTGGAGTGGCAGCCGGAATATTTGCTGCTGTCCATCTGCTGTGGCAGGCTGTAAATGTGCGGATATCTTATTCGGGTGTACTGGCGACGATGCTTATGGCGACGGTAGTGCTGGCTGGAATGCTGATTGCTTTTGCGCACAGGAGAAATCTGACCGGAGCGCACCGCACGGCAGCAGTTGCTGTTCTGGCGCTTGTTCTGTTTCATATAGCTGCAAAATTCTGAAAATTCCGGGGGTGGATAAATATGAAATATGATTTTAATACAGCTCTGGACCGGACCGGCCATGATATGCGGGCAGTTGATCTGCCTGCTTTTTACCAGGCACCGTTCAGCGGGTTTTTAAGGAAAGCGGGTTTTGATATTATACCGATGTGGATTGCGGATATGAACTTTCCGGTCTGTCCTGCGGTTCAGCAGGCCATCTGTGAAAGGATCAGCTATCCGGACTTCGGCTATTTCATACCGCGCAGAGAATATTACCGCTGCATCATTGACTGGCAGACGGCACATAATCATGTGACGGGACTGACGGAAGAGCATATCGGCTATGAAAACGGACTGCTTGGAGGACTCACCAGCGCACTTAATGTGCTGGCTTCCAGAGGAGACAGCATCCTGGTACATTCGCCGACGTATATCGGATTTACGAGAATCCTCCGGGAGGATGGCTTTAATATTGTGCACAGTCCCCTGAAAATGGATGATCAGGGGATCTGGCGTATGGATTTTGAGGATATGGAGCGGAAGATTGCAGAAAATAATATTCATACGGTAATTCTGTGCAATCCGCATAATCCCTGCGGCCGGGTTTTTGAGAGAGGAGAACTCCTGCAGGCGATGGAGATCTTTGAACGGCATAAGGTCTGGATCATTGCAGATGAAATATGGTCGGATATCATGCTGAACGGTCATGTGCATACACCGGTGCAGTCTGTCAGTGAATATGCGAGAATGCATACTGCTGCTTTTTATGCACCGGTAAAGACCTTTAATCTTGCCGGACTGATCGGTGCCTACCATATTGTATATGATCCATGGCTGCGCGACCGTATAAACCGGGAATCAGAGCTTTCACATTATAATAATATGAATGTTCTTTCCATGCACGCCCTGATCGGAGCCTATCAGCCGGAGGGGTATGAATGGGCCGAGGAACTGAAGGAAACG
>CAZPEW010000009.1:20341-23225 GCA_964585695.1 uncultured Lachnospiraceae bacterium | reverse complement strand
GGCAGGTGTTCTCCTTGCAAACAGCAGGTCGAGAGGCTATAGTTTTGAAAGGCTCTTTGCCGCAGTCTCGGCTGCTGCAGTACCGTCTACAATATGCATGCTGCTGGGTTTCCTGTTCGGCTTTGTCAGCTGGCAGCCTGCAGTGTTTTTCCTGTTCATCGCATATATCTATTTTGTAATTACAACCGCGATGACGGCACAGATCACAATGGATGCTGCTTATGATAAAAAAATCCAGATGTCCATGCTTGCAGTTTTTGCAGCTTCCATGTGCGGACTTATCTTTCTTGGGATATTTGGAATCATTATGGTACAGGCTGCCATGAGCACTGCAGCAGGATATCTCGGCAGTCTCGGAAGCATGTTTGGTTAAGCTTAAGCTGTCACGGGAAATATGACCCAGGCCGGCAACCCGACCTGCGGTATGCGTTCAGATTAAAAACGGTACAGGATCACGGAGATAAAGCGGTGATCCTGTACCGCTTTTTTGTGCAAAGCGGGATGCCGGATATACTGCTGGTAAAATTAATATATTTTACTAAAACAAAGAATAAAAATCCATGCCAGAGAAGCTGCTGCTTGCGATTATCTGTTGCTTCTGATAGTGATTATGTTCAATAACAAGCAAAATGAATGCAAAATCAAATCAGAATTGATAGAAAACTAGAAAAATTAACTAGTAAAACAATTGACTTATTACTAATAAAATGATAAGTTAATTGCAGTAAAGAGCAGCAGGAGGCAGCGGACGTGGAAAGAATGAAAAAAAGATGGGAAAATGAGGAGCTTCTGCAGATCAACCGCCGTACGGCACATACGGATTTTACCAGAATTATGGATGCGCAGTATCGCCGGTCTTTAAACGGAGAGTGGAGATTTCTGTATCTTAAGGCGCCGGAATATGCGCCGGAGGGATTCTCCGGTGTTTCATTCCGGGATGCGGACTGGGACAGGATTGCGGTTCCGTCCTGCTGGCAGCTGCAGGGATACGGGCAGATGCATTATACGGATGTGTGGTATCTGTTTCCGGTCAATCCGCCATATGTTCCGTCGGAGAATCCGACAGGGATATACCGCAGGAGCTTTGAGATTCCGGAGAGCTGGAACGGACGCAGGACAGTGATCCGTTTTGACGGTGTGAGCAGTGCCTATGATCTTTATATAAACGGATTTCATGCGGGCTACAGCAAGGGCAGCAGGCTCGGTGCGGAATTTGACATTACGGCACTTGTCCGTACCGGAGACAACCAGATCACGGTCAGAGTCTGCCAGTGGTCGGACGGTTCTTATCTGGAATGTCAGGATATGTGGTGGTATGCCGGAATTTTCCGCGATGTGACCGTGACAAGCGAGCCGATGGAGGGTGTCAGAGACTATGAGGCTGCGGCATCGCTGGATGCATCCTGCCAGAAAGGCATTCTGCGCCAGAAGGCTGCAGCCGGGCCGGGACTGGAGTATGCGGAATGGTCGCTCTGTGATGCAGAGGGGAATGTCACCGCATCCGGGAGAGAAAAACTTACCGGCGGATATTATGAGACAGTTACGGATGTCGGTGCTGTAACGCCCTGGAGTGCGGAAATTCCGTATCTGTACAGACTTCATACGAAATTCTATCAGGACGGCAGGCTTGCAGATGAAACTGAGATTGCCGCAGGCTTCCGGAATATCGAAGTAAAAGGCAGCTGTTTCCTCGTAAACGGAAAGGAAATACTGCTGAACGGTGTCAATATGCATGATTTCAGTGCAGAGGGCGGCGAAACGGTTTCGGCTGTGCAGGTGGAAGAGGATCTCCGGCTTATGAAGCAGCACAATATCAATGCCATCCGCTGCTCACATTATCCGAAGATGTCTTATTTCTACGCACTCTGCGATTTCTACGGATTTTATGTTATTGACGAGGCAGACCTGGAGACGCATGGCTTTGAGTGGATCCAGCGCTATAACTGGCTGAATGAGGAGCCGTCGTGGGCAGCGGCCTACTGCGACCGGAGCCTCCGCATGGTGCGGGAACACCGGAATCATCCGTGCATCCTGATGTGGTCGCTCGGCAATGAATCGTTTACCGGAACGAATTTTACAAAGGCAGCGGAAGCAATCCGGCAGCTGGATGATACCAGGCTGATCCATTATGAGGGAGACAGCGAAGCGGATATTACGGATGTCTATTCGACCATGTATACAAGGCTCGACGGCATGCGGCGGATCGGGGAAAACAACGACGGTCACGGAAAACCGCACATCCTCTGCGAGTACGCACATTCGATGGGCAACGGACCGGGAAACCTGGAGGAATACCAGCGGCTGTTCCATCAGTACAGACGTCTGCAGGGTGGATTTGTCTGGGAATGGTATGACCACGGTATTGCGGGAAAAGGGAAAGACGGAAGCACCACCTATCTGTATGGCGGAGATTTCGGAGATACCCCGAATAATTCCAATTTCTGCATGGATGGTCTGATCCGTCCGGACCGGGTGCCTTCTACAGGACTTGCACATCTGAAACAGGTTATTGCGCCGGTTTCGGTCACAGCAGAGGATCTGTCCTGCGGCAGGATCCGGATCGGAAATCTTAACTACTTTAAAGGACTCGACGATCTGAAACTTATATACCGGGTTGTACATGATGATGTGACAGTTGATGAAGGGGAAGTGACAGAACTCCGGATCCCGCCGCAGGAAAGCGGAATTCTGGAGCTGCCTTACCGGACGGGCAGAAGAATCCCGGGCGCGGCATATTATCTGAACCTGTGCTTTGTATATATAAAGGATCAGCGTTTTACGGAAAAAGGCACGGAGGTCTGCAGATTCCAGTTCCTGCTGCCGGCGCAGACCGTAGAAACAGAACCGGAAGCAGAAGGAGACACAGCGGCAGGAGATACGCGGT
>CAZPEW010000009.1:0-20331 GCA_964585695.1 uncultured Lachnospiraceae bacterium | reverse complement strand
TACGGCGAATGCAGCCAGCTTCCTGCGGATAAGGAGGCGGCACCGCTTATACTGCGGGAGACCGCGGTACGTGCGGAGATATCCAATGCGGATGTGCGTGCGGTATTTGATAAGGTGACAGGGCAGCTTCTTGTTTTTGAAACTGCCGGAAGAACCTGGATTACGTCAGGCCCAAGGCTCAATCTGAATCGTGCGGCAATTGACAATGATATGTACAGGACACCGGACTGGTACGGCAGGTATTTCCTGCAGAAGCAGCAGGAACAGCTGGAGACATTCGAGACGGAACAGACGGCAGATTACACAGAGGTGAGGGTTCATACCCATTTCTCGCTGCTCAGCATGGCATTTGGCTTTAAAGGCTGCTACCGCTACAGGATCCGGCCGGATGGAGACATGCAGCTGAAGCTGGAGATCAGGGGCTTCCGGTACAGCAGCTTTGTGCCGGAGTTTATTCCGCGGATCGGCATCGAGCTTAGGATGCCGGAGGAAATGCGGGATGTCGTATGGTTCGGACTCGGGCCGATGGAAAATTACAGTGATATGAAATCGGCGGCGCAGATGGGGGTTTACCGCAGCGATGTAGCGGGCATGCATGTAGATTATGCGATGCCGCAGGAAAACGGACATCGGGAGAATACCAGGTGGATCGCGGTCGGCGACGGCAGGGAAAGCCTCCTCATCAAGGCGGCGCAGCCGGTCGGCTTTGATATCCACGACTATACGATCGAAGCACTGGAAAAAGCAAAGCATATCGGCGAAATAGAACACTGCAGAGAGACTGTTCTGCATATCGATGCAAAGCATTCGGGTCTGGGAAGCAATTCCTGCGGAGAGGAACAGACCTATGCCAATAAAACAAGAATCAATGATTATGCAGTTTCGCTGACGTTTCACAGGACTGCCGCAGCAGAGGTGATTCCGGACAGCAGGAGAGTCAGGGTGGAAGAAAATGAATAAAAAATCACTGATTAACAAAAAGACGGTGCCGTATCTGTTTGTTCTGCCCATCGTCCTGATTTTTACCGTATTTATGATCTATCCGATTCTCAGGTCTCTGTATCTCAGCTTTTTTGAACTGGTATCGGGATCCTATCAGTTTGTGGGTATCCGCAATTACCAGGCGCTGCTCAAGGACGAAACATTTTTCAAGTCCCTGTTCAATACCATGATTTATCTGATCGTGCAGGTCCCTGTCATGATCGGCGGCGCACTGCTGATTGCAGTTGTAATCGAACAGAAATTCATCCGCGGGAAGGGCTTTTTCAGAACGGCCATATTCCTGCCGTCCGTGACAGCACTGGTTGCATATGCACTGGTGTTCAAGGTACTGCTGAACGGAGACCACGGACTGATCAATTATGTGATCAGACTCTGCGGCGGAAAGCCGGTCAACTGGTTTTACGAGGAATGGCCTGCGCGCTTTGCCATCATCATTTCCATTACCTGGAGATGGCTTGGCTACAATATGATCATCCTGCTTGCCGGAATCCAGTCCATTCCGAGCGACATGATGGAGGCTGCGGAGATTGACGGAGCAACCTTCTGGGACAAGCTGTTTTACATTACCATCCCGATGATCCGGCCGATTATCCTTTTCTGTACCATTACCTCGACAATCGGTACGCTGCAGCTGTTTGACGAACCGTTTATCCTTACGGGAGGCGGTCCGAACAATGCAACGCTTACCATGGGACAGCTTCTGTACAACAACGGCTTCCGCTATCTGAAATTCGGCTATGCATCGGCGGTCGGCTATGTCATGACGATCATTATCGGGCTTCTGTCGTTCTTCCAGTTCAAAGCGACAAAGGAGGAGTAAGGAATGAAAAAAGCAGGTAAAATCATTTGTTATATCATTCTGGCGGTGGCTGCTTTTCTGTCGCTCTTTCCGTTCTATTTCATGTTTGTTTCCGGCACCAACACGAGCAACCAGATTCTCTCGGTTCCGCCGAAGCTGAGTCCGGGGACAGAGCTGATTGAGAACTTCAAGGTTCTGATCAGCAAAATCGATATCCTGAGCAGTATCTGGAATACGCTTTTCATATCAACCGCATACACGATTCTGGCGCTGCTGCTTTTTTCCGCAACAGGCTATGCACTGGCCAAGTTTGAATTCAAGGGAAAGAATCTCATTTTCGGGTTTATTGTAGGCTCCATGATGATTCCGTCGCTTGTCATGTATGTCCCGCTGTTTGAGATGATGATCAAAATCAACATGACGGATACCTACAGCTCGGTTATTTTTCCGCTGCTTGCCAACGGCTTCGGTATTTTCCTGATGCGGCAGAAGATGCTGAACTTTCCGTCTGCACTGCTGGAAGCGGCAAGAATCGACGGACTCGGGGAAATCGGCATCTTTTTCAGGATTGTGCTTCCGAATGTAAAGCCGGCGCTGGGCGCACTGGTGATCTATATGTTCACATCCATGTGGAACAATTTCATGTGGCCTCTGATTATCCTCGGAAGCGAGGAAAAATATACACTCCCGATTGCGCTGGCCATGCTGGACGGCAATCCGACCAATAAAAACTATGCGGTGATTCTGCTGGCCGCTGCTGTGGCAACACTGCCGATTCTGATTATTTTCATGGTTTTCCAGAAGCAGTTTGTGGCAGGCGTAATGGGCGGAGCGGTAAAGGAGTAAGGAAACAAAGAAACAAGGAGTCGGTTATCAAAGTATTTCAATGCGGTAAAAACGCATGCAGAAGGAGGAAAAAAATGAAGAAAATCACTACAAAGGCAATGGCGGTGACACTTGCGGCTGCGATGGCGGCAGCACTTGCCATGACAGGATGCGGTTCCGGAAGTCAGGGAACTGCGGCCTCAGCCGGAACACAGACCGGTGCGGAGAGCACAGCCGGCAAAGAGAGCGGGGCATCCTCTTCCGGAGAGGAACAGGAGCTCACGGTATGGGGCTGGGATGTAGCCCTCATGCAGCTTAAGGAAGCAGCAGAGGCCTACCAGAAGGACCATCCGAATGTGAAGTTCAAGTTTGAGGAAATGGGTACAGATCAGATTTACAAAAAGCTGTCGACTTCACTGGCAACAGGAAACGGCATTGCGGATATTATCCAGATCGAGGGTGAAGTACTGCCCGGATATGCGGACAAGTTCCCGGAAGGATTTCTGGATGTGGCTGATTCCGTAAGCAAGGACGATTTCCTGCAGGCCAAGCTTGCAGAGGTGACATACAAGAACAAAGTGCATGCTTTTCCGTGGGATGCAGGTCCAGAGGCACTGTTCTACCGTACAGATTATTTTGAGCAGGCAGGCGTCAAGGCAGAGGATCTCAAAACCTGGGATGACTTTATTGAGGCAGGCAAAAAAGTAGAAGCAGTCTGCAAGACACCTAAGGGAGATCCGGTCAAGATGCTTCCGATCAATCCGCAGAAGGGCACGTTCTATTCACTGCTGCGCGGACAGTACGGTCTCGGTGTTTTTGATCAGGACGGAAAACCGATTGTGAATGATGAAAAATCCATTGCGGCCATGAAGGAAGCCAATAAGGTTTACCAGTCCGGTATCGCCCTGAATATCAACGGCTGGGATGAATATGAGCAGACAGTTGTAAACGAGTCGGTTGCCTGCATTCCGGAAGCAGTATGGATGATCGGCACGATCAAGGACAAAGGGCCGCAGACTGCCGGCAAATGGGGTGTTGTGGATCTCCCGATGATTGATGGCGGCGAATACAGCTGCAGCAACGGCGGTTCTGATCTTGCCATTAATGCAAAGACAAAATATCCGGATGCGGCCAAGGACTTCTGCAAATTTGCCATGACGGACACGAAGCTCCAGGCAAGCGGATTTGAGAAGTACGGATTGTATCCTTCCTACATTCCGAGTTATACAGAAGATGTATTCCAGAAGGGCGATTCTTTCTTCGGAACAGAAAACATTTATAAAATCTTTATTGACAACAGTAAGAAGGTTGCAGGTATTCCGGTTTGCCCTAATACGCAGGAAGCAAGTGATGCCATCGGTGCAGCAGTCTCCAAGATTTTCCTGAACGGGGAGGATGTGGATACAACCATGCAGAATCTCCAGCAGGATCTGCAGACGAAATTCGGTTAAATTCACAGCAGCGCATGGTAAAAAAGGGGCTTTTTCTGCCCCTTTTTTTACTGAAATCAGGTATCCATCTATGCTATAATACAAAGGATGTTTTTTATGAATGCAAAGGGAAAGAAGTTCCTCGGAACCGCAGGCCTGCTCCTTGTTACCATCATCTGGGGCGGCGGATTTGTGGCAAGCGACATCGCACTCGAAACCTTGTCTCCGTTTCAGATCATGGCAGTCCGTTTTCTGATTGCCGCGGCTTTTATGACGGTGCTGAGCCGGAAACAGCTGAGGACCATCAGCCGGGAGGAGATACGGTGCGGTGCAAGGCTCGGCAGTGCCTTGTTTGCGGGTTTTGCACTGCAGATCATTGGTCTGCAGTATACTACGCCCTCCAAAAATGCCTTTCTGACAGCAACCAATGTTGTCATGGTGCCGGTAATAGCCTTTCTGATCGGCAGGAAGCATATCAGCGGCCGTGGTATACTCGGAGCGCTTATGGCAGCTGCCGGAGCCGGCGTATTATCGTTGCAGAGCGGTTTTTCCATCGGAACCGGAGATGCACTGACGCTTTTATGCGCGGTGGGCTTTGCATTCCAGATTTATCTTACAGGACAGTATGTGGGACGTATCCGTCCGTCAGTGCTGAATTTCCTGCAGATGACCACAGCATTCGCATTGTCTCTTGCGGGACTGCTTGCAACAGGAGGAACTGCTTTCCATCCTTCCCTGCGCAGCCTCCTCGCGGTATTTTATCTGGGCGTTGTCAGCACGACGATCTGCTATCTCCTGCAGACAGCCGCACAGAAATATGTGGAAGAAACGGAATCGGCCATCATACTGTCGATGGAATCTGTTTTCGGGACGGTTTTTTCAGTGCTGCTTTTAAAGGAACATGTTACGGCAAGAATGATGATCGGCTCGGTGCTGATTCTTGCCGCAGTTATTATTTCGAGCGTCAGGACCGGGCCGGAGGAGAAATGATCTCCGGTCAGTGCTGCAGGGCACAGAATGAATGAGGTTGAATAATGGCAACAATTAAGGACATTGCGGCAAAGGCAGGAGTATCAATCGCTACTGTATCCAGAGTGCTGAATCATGATGAAACGCTGAATGCGCAGGCAGAGACGAAGCAGCGCATTTTTGAAATTGCCGAAGAAATGGAATATGAGGTCCGCGTACAGAAAAACAGGAAAAACAAACTGAAAATCGGTGTTTTCTATTCGTATTCGCCGGAGGAAGAACTGGAGGATCCGTATTACCTCTGTATCCGCCTTGCCATTGAGAAAAGGCTGGAGAAATCCGGCTACCGCAAGACTGCTGTCAGCATGAGTGATACCGCAGAATCCGTCGCCAAGGTGGACGGGATCATATGCTCCGGCACATTCAGCCAGTCCATGGCAGAGCGGATCGGGAGCTGGAAAAAACCGGTAGTGTTTATTGATGCCAATCCGGATCCTGTCCGGTTTGACTCCATAGTCATCGACTACAGGCAGGCAGTGACCGGCGCACTGGATTACCTCCTGCAGGCCGGCCATACCAGAATCGGTCTCATCGGCTGTGCGGAAACGGATAAGGACGGAAATGTGATAGCAGATGAACGGAATACCGTTTTCCGGGAATATCTGTCAGAAAAACATCTGTATCATCCGGAATATGTCAAGATGGGATTCTATCATGCAAGATTCGGATACAGCCTGCTGAAGGAGCTGTATGCGGAGGGAAATCTACCGACCGCGCTGTTTGTTGCGAATGACTCCCTTGCCGTAGGTGCCTATAAGGCAGCCTATGAGCTGGGACTTTCCATTCCGGAGGACATCAGCATCGTAGGATTTAACGATATTCCGACTGCCCGCTATATGATTCCGCCTCTGACGACAGTCCGCCTGTATATGGATTTCATGGGCGAGTATGCCGTGGATATGTTGGAGGACCGGCTGATCCGCGGGAGAGAGATCAGCATCAAAGCCGTGGTTCCGACAAAGCTTCATATCCGGGACAGCGTAAAGAAACTGGAGCCATCCCTCGTTTTATAGTGCCGCAGTGCCTGGAAAAGGCCAGGGTCATTTTAAAAGAGATGGCTCTGTTTTTTTATTTTTAAATATTTTTTAAATGCAGGCGGCATATAATAAATATAAGAGGGGGCGAATGCAGTGAAAGATAAATTTTCCATAAAAAGAAGGATGGTTCTGATTCTTACCGGAATGCTTGTTCCGGTTATTTCCTTTCTTGTTTTCAGCAGTATCAATATGGCAGGCGTGATGAATGAAAAAATCGTAGTGTCCGGAAGAACCACGCTGGAGGTCTATGCCGGGAATGTCCAGAAAAAGATGAGGAATATTGAAACGGGGATGCTTGAAAACATTGCTGTAAATTCTGACTTTGCTGTTTTTGCCAATCCGGCGAGCAGCGATCTGCAGCTGATTACAGCTTCCTATAACCTGCAGGAAGAAAATAAGGCACTGATCAGACAGAATCCGGAAATCACGTCCTGTATTATTACAAGCAGCGCACACGGTATAGACCGGGCCGTATGGACAGCCGATGTTTCCGGATACGATAAAAAGCGGAATATCCTGAATGCAGTTAAAAATATGACAGAGAAAGACGGATTCAAGGCACAGAATGGCTGGAGCAGTATCCGGATAGACGGTATTCAGTATTTCTGCAGAACAATGGGGTACAGGGATACATATGAAATTGTGCTGATAGATCCGGATCGTCTGATCGATGACGGAGACGCGGATACGCTGTTTTTTGCAGAGGACGGGCAGGAACTGACGAATACTGGATTTCTCACTGCACAGAGCATCGGAATCAGGGATGATGAGGAGCATTATATTACAGGAAAAAACAGAAATTACCTGCTGATCCGGAGAAAACTGGAGGATACGCAGGCGGAACTGATTTATCTTAGGAAGTATGAAGGCTTTATCAGCAATCTGGCAAAAAAGGAAATGATTATTTTTTATATTTCCGTATTCTCGCTGATACTGATACCGGTTTCCTATGAGCTTCTTAAGCGGACTTTTTTCCGTCCGGTAGACAAACTGGTCAGAGATATGAATGCAATCAAGGCAGGAGAAATGCTGCCTCCGGATGAGAGCTACCGGGAAACGGAGTTTGAACAGGTGAATGAAACCTTCCGCGAAATGCTGGCTGAAATCAGGCAGCTCAAAATTGATGCATACGAGAAGCAGCTGCTGGCACAGAAGGTAGAACTCCAGTATTATCAGATCCAGATCCGGCCGCATTTTTATCTGAACTGTCTTAAAAATATATACGGAATGCTGGAAAATAAGGAAACGGAGGAGACGCAGCGGTTCATTATCTATCTTTCCAGGCATCTGCGGTGCATGATGCGGACAGATGCGGACATAGTGTCGATATCGGAAGAACTGGAGAATGTAACGAATTACATACATATCCAGGAGCTGAGTATGAAGTATCCGCCGGTATGCAGTATTGAGAAGGAGCCGTCCGTTCCGGACTGGAAAATACCGGCGATTTCCATCCTTTCTTTTGTGGAAAATTCTGTAAAATACGGCTCTGGTCTTCCGCAGCCGCTTAGGATCCGGATTAAAATCTCGATGCTGTCGGATGAGGAAGGGAAAATCATCTATATCGCCATCAGCGACAATGGAAACGGTTATCCGGAGGAGCAGCTGAAGCAGCTGAATCATTATACAGGGACAGAACAGGGCGGTGAGCATATCGGAATTTACAATGTCATGCAGCGGTTTTTCCTATTTTACGGAAAAGAGCAGACAGGATTTGCATTTTCTGATCTGCATCCGGGTGCCAGAACTGAAATATTTATACGACAGAAGGAAGAAGGCAGTCATGAACATACTGATGGTTGATGATCAGGAAAGTGTTATTGCGGGACTGAAAAAGGGAATTCACTGGGATGAACTGAAATTTGAACATGTCTTTACTGCCTACTGTGCAGCAGAGGCAAAGGAAATCCTGCATTCGCAGCAGATTGATATTCTGCTTTGCGATATCGAGATGCCCGGTGAGAACGGGATACAGCTGCTTGCATGGATCAATCAGAACAAAATAGATCTGAAATGTATTTTCCTGACCTCGCATGCGGAATTTGACTATGCCAAGGATGCACTCCGGCAGGGCAGTGCAGATTATATACTGCAGCCGGCTCCGTACGATGAAATTGAAGCGGCGGTCAGGAAGGCAATCAGCAGCCTGCGGTCGGAGAGAGATAAGGACTTTATCTATCAGTACGGAAAATATGTGCTGCAGGATGAGGAGAAGCTGCGGAGTTCGGCACTCACGGAAATGCTCGGCAGGCATATGGAAAGAGAGCGGTATCAGGAAATGGGCAGATATGTGGCGCTCCCGGAAGAAAACCGGATTTGCCGGCTTGTGCTGTGCCATATTCTGAATTTTTACAAAGATATCGGAGACTGGGATGAACCGCTGCTTTCCATGATTTTATATAATATCTCCTCTGAATGCTTCGGACATGACGGAATCAGGCTTATGGAAACCGGCCTGGAGCAAGGCAGCTATGTAATGCTTCTGTATTCGGAGAATGCGGATACAGTTGATGAGGAGACTATGAAAACAGAAATTCTCAGGATCGATGCGATTCTTGCGGAGCATCTCCGCAGCACGACAGCATATTATTGTTCGGAGAATTTCAGACTGACAGAGATAGCGGATCAGTATGAAATTCTGCTGAAAAACAGGAAGGAAAATGTTTCCCAGCTTCCGGGAATATACAGCGGAAGACAGGAGGAAACGGAAAAAGACAGCAGGGATTCCATTATTGCCGTAAATATGGACAGGTGGATGAAAAACCTGCAGGAGGGTTATTATGATCCGGTAAAAGATGAAATATTCAGATATTTTGATGAAGCCTGCGGCAGAGGAGGAGTTACAAAAAAACTGCTTACCGTATTCCATTTCGCATACATGTCCGGCTATCTTGAACTGCTGAAATCAAGACAGATTGCCCAGAACAGCATTTTTGATGCAGACGGAACAGAAATTTACAATGCAGCAACCGAATCGCTTGAGGATATGAAGAAATTTATCGATTATACGATCTGCTGCCTCAGGGAGGAAACAGAACCGGAAAAAGGATCAGAGGATGTGGTTTTTCTTGTACGGAAATATATCAGCGATAATATCGAACGGGATATCAGGCGGCCGGAGATAGCCGGATACATTCACCTGAATGAGGATTATCTGACCAGGATTTTCAGAAAGGAAACGGGTATATCTCTTAAGGAATATATTATCCGGGAAAAAATGCTTGCAGCGCAGGAAATGATCCGGACAACTGTACTGCCGATCAGCTTTATTGCTGCAAAAATCGGCTACTGTAATTATTCGCATTTTTCAAAGATCTATAAAAAAGTACTTGGAACAGTTCCGACCGATGACCGGAAGAATGTCGGAAAATAACATAATGAAGTCGTAAATGTTGCAGAAGCGTCTGCTGCATATTTCATATAATGGGTCCATCAGAAAAACGAGGGCGGTATTTATAATGAAAAAGGTATTGGCGTTTCTGCTGGCGGTCAGTCTTTCTGCGGCGGTTCTCGGAGGATGCGGTGCATCGGATGGCACAACGCAGGGTACGCAGAACGGTTCTGCTTCAGGAGAGACAGCCGGAGCTGCTGACTTCTCGGATCGGAAGCCCTGCACGCTGAAAATCATGATGCTTGGCGCAGAGGATGATACAGCAAAGGTCAAAGAAGTTTCGGACAGGTTAAGTGCAATAACAGAAAAAAAGCTGAACTGTGATGTGGAAATTACCAGAGTCGGGTTCGGCAGCTATGATACGCAGCTGAATCTGGCATTGTCATCAGGAGAGCAGCTGGATCTGTTTAATCTGTTTGATATGAACAAGTCGGTTCTTGCAGGCAACGGACAGATCGCACAGCTGGATGATCTTCTGAAAGAACAGGGACAGGGGATACTGGACAAGGTTTCCGGGAATGACTGGAACTGCGCAAAGGTAAACGGAAACATCTATGAAGTGCCTACCAACAAGGATCATGCGGGTGCGCTTGGATTTATCATGCGGAAGGATATCCTTGAAGAAACAGGATACGCGCTGTCAGACATCAAGAGCTTTGATGATCTTCACAGCGTGCTTAAAAAGGTTAAGGAACTGCATCCGGATATGTATCCGGCAGTATCGGATAACGGAAAAATGCTGACAATGGAGGGTGATAATCTGGGGGACATCAATAATCTGGGGACGGTCATGGATCCGTATTCCGGCAAGAGTACAAAGGTTGAGGATATCTATGAGACGGATTATTACATGAACCTCTGCAAAACAATGTATCAGTGGGCGCAGGAAGGACTTATCATGCCGGATGCATCGACCAATTCAGAAGGTGCGGACAGCATCATCGGCGCAGATAAAGCATTCGGCAGATTTTCCGGAAACGTAATCACGACAGCAAGCGGGCTGACCGAGCAGTCTCAGACGGCACAGCATGAGCTTGTGGTATGGACCTATAAGGATGCACTGTCCACAACAGATGCAACAATCAGCTGCGGCTGGGGAATCGGTGCAAATTCTGCGGATCCGGAGCGTGCAATGGCACTTTTGAATTTAATGTACACAGATCCTGAAATTGCGAATCTGGTCGGCAACGGCATTGAGGGAGAGCAGTATAAGGTTGTGGACCAGACTAAAGGCTTCATTGACTACCCGGACGGGAAAAATGCAGCGAATACAGGATATTCCCGGATGGTATGGGCATGGCCGAATGAAATGATTACCTACCTCTGGAAGGGTGAACTGGAAACAAAATGGACAGATCTTGAGAACTTCAACAAGACGGCAGTCCAGTCTTCTGTAAAGGGTTTTACCTTTGACAGTACGAATGTGGCAAATGAAATAGCGGCATGCTCCAACGTCGTTAATAAATACAACCAGTCCCTGCTTGCGGGCTCTGTCGATCCATCGGCAGCAGTGCCGCAGTTCATACAGGAATTAAAAGATGCCGGGATAGACAGGATCGTGGCGGAGAAGCAGAGTCAGGTCGATGCCTGGGCGGCAGGTCAGAAGGGCTGACAGCCCGGAAAGACTGCTTCGGAATGGCTGTATTTTGGACATAAGGAGGTGCCCTGTGGAAGGCAACAGTAAAAAGTGCAGGACCGGTATACGAAGATATATACCTTTGTATCTGATGATGGTACCGGGTCTTGTTTATCTGATTATTAATAATTATATTCCCATGTTCGGGATTATCATTGCATTTAAAAAGGTGAATTACAGCCTTGGTGTGCTGCGGAGCCCGTGGGTCGGGTTCAGAAACTTTACATTTCTTTTTGCATCCAAGGATGCATGGATTATAACGAGAAATACGGTTCTTTACAATCTGGTATTTATCATACTGGGGACTGCCTTTGCAGTCGCAGTGGCAATCATACTGAATGAAATCAAATCCAGAACAGCAAAAAACATCTATCAGAATCTGATACTGATTCCATTTCTTATATCCATCATTGTTGTCAGCTATCTGACATATGCATTTCTTTCAACAGACAACGGATTTATCAACAATACCATCCTCAAGCCGGCAGGACACCCGGCGGTCAGCTGGTATTCCGAGCCGAAATACTGGCCTTTTATTCTGGTGTTTGTCAATATATGGAAAAGCTTCGGCTACAGCTCGATTATCTTTTATGCAACGGTTGTAGGCATTGACGGAAGCTATTATGAGGCGGCTGCAATCGATGGTGCAACACGGTGGGAGCGTATTAAAAACATTACGCTTCCCGGTCTTAAATCCACAATCATCATTATGACATTACTCAGCGTCGGCAGGATTTTCTATTCGGATTTCGGTCTGTTTTATCTTGTTCCGATGAATTCCGGACCGCTGTTTGATGTTACCAATACAATTGATACCTATGTGTATCGTGGTCTGATGCAGATGAATAATATCGGAATGTCCTCAGCCGCAGGCTTCTACCAGTCTGTTGTGGGATTTCTTCTGGTTCTTGCTGCGAATGCAGTTGTCAGCAAATACAGTCGTGAAGACGCACTGTTCTGACGGAGGAGGAAAAACATGGTTGATAAAAACAGAAAAGCGCAGGCTTTCATGCATATCATAATGATTATTCTCTGCCTGCTGTGTGTACTGCCGTTTATACTTTTGATTGTATCTTCTGTCACGGATGAAGCAACGCTCGTGAAATACGGCTATTCTTTTGTCCCTGCAAAGATCAGCTTTGCTGCCTATTCCTATCTTTTTGGGAGCTCGAATGCAATTGTCAGAGGATACGGAATTACAGTTCTTGTGACTGTAGTAGGGACGGTTCTCAATCTGCTCCTCACGACGCTGTTTGCCTATCCGCTTTCCAGACACGATCTGCCGGGAAGGGAAATATTTGCATTTATTCTCTTCTTTTCCATGCTTTTTAACGGAGGAATTGTTCCTTCCTACGTTATGTGGAGCCAGGTTTTCCACATAAAAAATACTATCTGGGCGCTGATTGTACCGAATCTCATGATGAATGCCTTTTATATCATCATGATGCGGACAAACTTCAATGCCAATATCCCGGATGCGCTGATCGAAGCAGCAAGAATTGACGGTGCCGGTGAGTGGAGAATCCTGTTTTCCATCATCCTGCCGATTTCCAAGCCGATTATGGCGACCGTTACGCTTATGGTCGGTCTTTCCTACTGGAACGACTGGATCAACGGATTATACTATATTACCCAGGATAAATATTACAGTATCCAGGTTCTTTTGAACCGGATGCTGCAGGATGTGCAATTTCTCAAGACCAGTACGCTCAGTTCGCAGTCCAATGCGCTGCTCTCCTCGCTGCCTTCAGTCGGGATCAAAATGGCAGTTGCTGTAATGGGAATTCTGCCGGTGCTTATTGTATATCCGTTTTTCCAGAAGTATTTTGTAAAAGGCATTACGATCGGTGCAGTAAAAGGGTGAAAAGAAGAGTTTTTATTAAATACACCAGCAAGAGAAAGCGATGAAACAGACATGCCTATGTGCAGGCAGAAATGTGAGAATAAGATGACAGATAAATTAAAATATGATCCGGACAGATATACCGTAAAGGAAAAAGAGAGAGACGGTGTAAAGATCAGATACCGTGCTTTTGAGGAGCTTCCGTACTGTGCGGATCCGGTGTCTCCGGCGTATCAGAAGCTGAGCATTTATGTGCCGGAAAAGTATTATGAGGGTTCGTGTATCGGCGGCTGTTCCCTTCATACGGCACCGGTTTTTATGCCGAATACAATCGGCGGCTATATGCCGGGCAGGATCGAGGAACCAGGTGAAAATTTTAAAGGCGAGACAAATGCTGCCTTTGCAGCGCTCTCTGCCGGCTGTGTAGTTGTTTCGCCAGCTGCAAGAGGCAGAGGAATGAAAAATAAGGATGAAAAAAATATCGGTACAGCGCCGGCCGGTATTGTTGATTTAAAGGCAGCTATCCGCTACCTCCGCCGGAACAGAAAGCTGCTCCCGGGAGATACGGAAAAAATCATTACAAACGGAACAAGTGCCGGCGGTGCCATGTCAGCGTTGCTTGGTGCATCCGGAAACAGCAGGGAATATGAGCCGTATTTAAAAGAAATCGGTGCAGCAGAGGAGCGGGACGATATTTTTGCGACTTCCTGCTACTGTCCGATTACAAATCTTGATCATGCAGATATGGCATATGAATGGGAGTTTTGCGGACGGAATGATTACCATTGCATGAAACCTGAGTTTGAAATGCCGGAAACGGACGATCCGGTAAAGAAAAAAGCGGCAGGAGCATCTGCCGAAGTATTGCCGGATGGCCGTCCGCGGAAGCTTCTCAGACTGGTGCCGGCAGACGGAGAGATGTCTCCGGAAAAAGCTGCACTCTCAGCGCCTCTCAAATCAATGTTTCCTGCATACATTAACAGTCTGCGGCTTAAAGACAGAAACGGACAGGCACTGACGCTGGATAATAACGGCAGAGGTACTTTCAGGAATTTTATCGGTCATTACGTGCTGAAATCCATAAACAGGGCGGTGCGTGAAGGACAGGATCTTTCCGGACTGGAATGGATTGTGTGGAAGGACGGAACAGCCGTGGATTTTGATTTTGAAAAATATACAGACTACAGGACGCGAATGAAGGAAACGCCGGCATTTGACAATGTCTTCGGACAGCCGACGGCGGAGAATGAAGTTTTTGGTACCTGTGATGACGATTTCTGTCATTTTACCGGATTCGGTATGCAGCATCGCAAAGACAGCTGGCCGATGGCGGATCCGGAGGTCATCCGGCTCATGAATCCTATGAATTTTATCGGTTCGGCAGATGCCGTAACCGCCAGGTATTACCGGATCCGGCATGGCGCTGCGGACCGTGACACGTCTCTCGCGGTTTCCGCCATGCTGACAGCCAGACTCAGAAATAACGGAACTGAAGTAGACTATCATCTGCCGTGGGGACTGCCGCATTCGGGAGACTATGATCTCCGGGAACTTTTTGACTGGGTCCGCAGCATCTGCGGATAATAAACCGGAATTCCGGATCATAAAAATTCAGGCATCTGTATCAAGACCGGCAGCGGTCAGGATACAGGTGCTTTTTGTGAAAATTGAATATCGGTGCAATCATTGATTGTATACGACTGTAAAGCACGTTCAGAAAAGGTAACTTACAGCAGCCGGAACGGAAATTACCGGGCGGGGAGCAGGATATGATTCAGGACATTTCACCTAAAGAATTACATACGGAATATATGCAGAAAAAAGCGGAACCCGGAGACACGGTTTTTGTTTTCAAGGGGAGAACGGTTCTTTTAAGGGAGGAGGCAGGCGGGTTTGTACTGCCGCACCGCAGAGATTTCCTGGAGTCTGCCGTTACGCCGGTACCGGATGACAAATTCCACTACCTGTTCCGGATAGATGATGAGAACTGCTTTCTTCTGCTGCAGCAGAACGAGATTTCTCTGCCGGGATATACTTACCGGAAGCTTGCGGAGATCCGGCAGGGCCGCAGGGTCATGGCATTCGCGGGCGCAACAGCATACCATCTGTACGAATGGTATCGGGAGAACCGCTATTGCGGGCGCTGCGGAAACCGGTTCCGCTTTTCCGACGCCGAGCGGGCGCTGATCTGCCCGATCTGCGGAAACATCGCCTACCCTAAAATTGCACCGGCGGTGATTGTGGCGGTAACAGACGGAGACCGGATTCTGATGTCCCGCTATGCGGGCCGCGAGTATACAGCCCACGCACTCATCGCAGGTTTCTGCGAGATCGGGGAGACCGCAGAGCAGACGGCTGCACGTGAGGTTATGGAGGAGACCGGGCTGCATATAAAAAACATACGCTATTATAAATCCCAGCCGTGGGGATTTGACCAGAATCTGCTGCTGGGTTATTTTGCGGAACTGGACGGCAGTGACAGGATTACCATAGATAAAAATGAACTGTCCGCAGCCGAATGGATCAGGCGTCCGGAGATCACAGAGACAGATGATGGAATCAGTCTTACCAGAGAAATGATGATGCGGTTCAGAGAATCATAAAAGCAGTGCGAGGATCTGGATTAAAATTTCAAATGATTATTTTAGGGGGTGGCATATCTTCTTTTATTACGATAGAATGTAGAGGAGATATGACACTGACTATCAGCAGAAGGCATCTCGGCAATGGGATGCCTTTTGCTGTTGCGGAACAGCTGCCGGCGGTGAGACCCGCCTGTGCTGCCGTATTTGCGGATGATGAAAGGATGTGAGTGTATGGTGCCCGAACGAAGTTCGGATGCAGAGGAGGGAGGCCCTCCTGCGGTAACAGAAAATATTAAATAACAGCACTGGCCTCCGCGGCACAGTGCTGTGGAAGGCTGGTTGAAAATGATAAATTATTATGTAAGCGACAAGGGGAAGCTGCAGAGCCTGGAAGGTCCGGAGAGCGGATGCTGGGTGGTGCTGGTATCCCCGGAGGAAAAGGAGCTGAGCCGGGTTTCCTCTCATTACGGAATCGGTATGGATGTGCTGCGGGCAGCACTGGATGCGGATGAGCGTTCGCGTATTGATGCGGATGACGGCTATACGATGGTACTTGTCAATATCCCGACGGTGGAGGAGCAGAGCGACCGCGAGCTGTACAGTACGATCCCGGTTTCCATTGTGATCTGCAAGGATGCAATTATTACCGTGTGCAGTGAGGATTCACCGATCCTCAGGGCACTGCAGACGGGCAAGGTGCGCAATTTCCACACACAGATGAAGTCCCGCTTCATCCTGCAGTTTCTGTACCAGGTGGACATGCTTTACCTGCAGTATCTCAGGAATATAGACCGAAAGAGTGATGAGGTTGAGACGCAGCTTCATAAATCCACGCAGAACCGGGAGCTGATCGAGCTTCTCAAGCTGGAAAAGAGTCTTGTGTATTTTACGACAGCGCTTCGTTCCAATGAGGCTGTTCTGGAGAAGCTGCTGCGTACAGAACTGATCAAGCAGTATCCGGAGGATGCGGAGCTGCTGGAGGATGTCATTGTCGAGAACAAACAGGCGATCGAGATGGCGAATATTTACAGCGGTATTTTAAGCGGTATGATGGATGCATTCGCATCGGTTATTTCCAACAACCTTAATATCGTTATGAAGGTGCTGGCGATTGTAACCATCGTCATGGCAATTCCGACAATGATCTTCAGTGCTTACGGAATGAATGTGAATGCTGTCGGGATGCCTTTTGCGGAGAGTGCAGTGGGATTTTCCATCATTATCGGTATAGCAGCTGTGCTGAGTCTGCTTGCGATGCTTGTTTTCAGCAAGCTGAAACTGTTTAAATGACGCGGACATCCTGCAGGGCGGAAACGGAACAGGGCATGCGCTGCGGCCCCGGCTGCAGAAACGTGCGGCAGAGGAGATTTAAAAAATATGCAGCAGAATGAAAACAGTACCGTTCAGACGGTTCAGGAAGTGCAGGCGGTGCAGACGGTGTATTTCATGCCGGATGCGGACCCGGAGGAATCGGAAATACTGCTCCGGAACGGAAGGGTGCGGCCTGTAATGGAGGCACCGGACCCGGCATCTGCGGAGCCGGTTCTCTGTCTGAATGCAGAGGGGCTCAGCCTTACGGGCGGCGGACAGAGTCTCCGGGGTGATTTTAAGAAGATGCTTGGGCGGACAAAACTGAACAATCTGAATCATGAGCTTCTTGTCAGGGCAGCGAGGATCAGAGATATGGAGGGGCCGCTTACGGCTGCGGATGCGACAGCGGGACTTGGAGAGGATTCTTTTTTATTGGCGGCGGCAGGCTTTTTTGTAAAGCTTTTTGAAAGGGATCCCGTTATTGCGCTTCTCCTGCAGGATGCACTCCGGCGGGCGGCGCGGGATCCGGTGCTTCTGCCGATTGTATCCCGCATGCAGCTGTTTCCGGCAGACAGCCTGCAGGCGCTTCCGGGGATGCAGCCGGCACCGGATGTGGTTGTTCTGGATCCGATGTTTCCGGCGCGGCAGAAAAGTGCCCTTATCAAGAAAAAATTCCAGCTTCTGCAGAAGCTGGAGAAGCCCTGCGACGAGGAGGAGGCACTGCTCAGCGCAGCATTCGCGGCAGAGCCCCGGCGGATTGTGATCAAGCGGCCGCTGAAGGGTCCCTGTATCGCCGGCAGGAAACCGGATTATGCACTGAAAGGCAAAACCATCCGCTATGACTGTTTTACAAGGGCGGACCGGACAGAAAAGGAGATAAGATGAGAGAGATAATCAGATTCCATAGCCCCGATGAGGAGAATGGATATATGAGCAACTGGTACAAATGTACATTTGAGGCAGAGGGAAAGAAATTTACGTCTGCGGAGCAGTATCTGATGTATCGGAAGGCAGTGATTTTCGGTGATCTGGAGAGTGCTGGTAAAATCATGGCGGAGGAGGATCCGGCGGCAGTGAAGCAGCTGGGCAGAAGTGCAAAAAACTTTGATGAGCGCATCTGGGCCGGCATCCGGCAGATAGAAGCCTACAACGGACTGCTTGCAAAATTCTCCCAGAATGAGGACCTGAAGCAGCAGCTTCTTGCAACCGGCGATGCGGTTCTCTGCGAATGCGCTTTCCGCGATGAGGTATGGGGGATCGGTGTTTCCATGAAGGGCGACAGGTACAAGGATATGAGCAAATGGAGAGGACAGAATCTCCTCGGCTATGCGCTCATGGAGGTCAGAGAGAGACTGAAATGATCACCTGTCCAGAATCAGTTTCCTGCGGTATCCGCCGGGGGTTGTTCCCATGCTTTTTCTGAAAACCCGGATAAAATAATTATTGTCCTCAAATCCGCACTGCAGTGCGATCTCCTGGATCGGGAGATCGGTGGAATTGAGGAGAAAGATGGCATGCTCGAGACGGCTCCGGTTTACATAGGCCGTCACGGTCATGCCTGTTTCTTTTTTAAAGGCAGCAGAGAGATAGCATGGATTCAGAGACACTTCCTTTGCAAGTGCCGAGAGACTGAGATCGGCGGTGAGATCAAAGGAAATGAGGTTCATAACTCTGCTGATGGTATGGCTGTTCTGCTTCAGCGCATGTGCCTGCACAAGCAGACAGTATTTCCGTATGATTTCATTATGCATCTGGAGCAGCGCGTGAGAGCTTGCGGTGTTTTCAATCTGTACGGCGATTCTGCCGGAGAGTTCATCGAGATAGAGCGGGTGGACGCGGGCATATTCGGCACTTTTTCTTCCGAGCGTATTGAGGATGATCAGTCCGTTTTTAAGATCCCGGAGACTGTCATGGGCACGCGGACTCAGTCTGGGCATTTCATAGGTTTTTAAAAATTCTTTTGTATTCTCCCAGTTTCCCTGACGGATATGATTCATCAGCTGCCGTTCGTTCTCATACCGCTTCTCGAGGAGCTCAATGGTGCTGCGGTCTGCCTTGGAATAATCTATTGCAGTGCTGTCAAGCGTATGCCCATCGGTTTCTGCCTGCCTGGAGACAAAGCGCAGTACTTCCATGCTTCCCCAGATTTCTGCGCCGAGGCAGCGGAAGAGATTTTTGATGCTTCCGTCATCGAGGACAACCGGCAGCTCCGCATAGTAATGCTCCATGTAGCGGTAGAGGGGTGACGGGATATGGTTCCGTGTGCATAACGAAGAGACGGTCCGGTAGCTTGGCTTTTCATAGAGGAACGGACCGGCGATGAGCCAGCGGCGAAGCGCCCCGTCCTGCGGAAGCCGGATGGAGATATATTCGGCAGCAAAGGCATCTGTGCAGCAGAGGATTGCGCGGTCCGGGCATCCGGCGGAAAGCAGATTCAGCATCTGCCGGATGCCGGAGGCAGGATCCTGCCCCAGTGTCCTGCGGAGACCCCGGTCCGGCAGAAAATCCTTTGCGGTACTGCCGTCCGGATCTGTGCAGTCTGTTATGGAGACCGCATTTGCTGCTGCAGCAGTATTTTCTGCTGCGGAGACTTCACCGGCCGACACGATGAAGCTGTCGATTTCATTTTCTGAAAGAAGCCTGCAGGTGAAGCTGAGAATCTGCTCGCTGAACATGTTGGAACCTCCGGAGTCTGAAACAGAATAGTACGAATATAATATAAAATAGCATAATATTAATTACACTGCAATGCATGCATACAATCTGTGCTTAAATAAACAAATATTATGCTATCGCATGAATACTTCCTCCTGTATGATACGGCTATGGAAATTAAACACAGAACCATTCAGGAGGGGAAAGATGGAAAAGACACAGAAGCCATTTGGCATGGCTGATAAGCTCGGCTATATGTTCGGAGATTTTGGAAATGATTTTACCTTTATTCTGTCTGCAATGTTCATGATGAAATTTTATACGGATGTCATGGGTGTTTCCGCAGCAGTGGTAGGTCTTGTGATGATGTGCGCCCGTTTCGTGGATGCATTTACGGATGTGACCATGGGACAGATTGCCGACCGCAGCAGGCCGACCGCAAAGGGCAAATTTGCACCGTGGATCCGCCGGATGATGGGGCCTGTTGCGCTGGCATCATTCCTCCTCTATGCATCCTGGTTCAAGGATATGCCGCTTATGTTCAAGACAGTCTACATGGCAGTGACCTATCTCCTCTGGGGCAGCATCTGCTATACCGCAATCAATATTCCGTACGGTTCCATGGCATCTGCCATTTCTCCGGAGGCAAAGGACCGGGCAGAGCTTTCCAAGTGGAGAGGCATCGGGGCAACATTCGCAGCAACTGCGATCGGCGTCATTCTTCCGATGGTTGTCTATTACAAGGATGCATCCGGACATGCAGTGCTGTCGAGCGGCCGGATGAGCGG
>CAZPEW010000008.1:19300-24957 GCA_964585695.1 uncultured Lachnospiraceae bacterium | reverse complement strand
ACGGCGTTACAGTAGTTACTTTCAAGTATTGATTCCGGGAGGAAGTATTTTGACTGAAAAACAGAAAATTCTGATCGTAGATGATGACAGCTCCATTGCAGAGCTGATCTCTCTTTATCTGGAGAAGGAATGTTACGATACAAAGATGGTGAATGACGGTGAGGAGGCGCTCAGTGTCTTTCCGGATTATGCGCCGAATCTCGTCATTCTCGATCTGATGCTGCCGGGCATCGACGGATATGAGGTATGCCGGAGGCTCCGTCAGACTTCGTCCGTACCGGTCATCATGCTGTCTGCAAAGGGCGAAACCTTTGACAAGGTGCTGGGTCTCGAGCTCGGTGCCGATGACTACATGATCAAGCCTTTTGATTCCAAGGAACTGGTGGCAAGAGTCAAGGCAGTACTCCGCCGCTATCCCAAGACAGAGGAAGCGGCCGCCGCTGCCGCTCCTGCGCCGCAGAACCGCAAAGACACCGAGAATGAAGAGCTCCTCCGGAACGGCAATTTCATCGAGTATCCGGATCTTATTATCAACCAGACCAACTATTCCGTGATTTTCAAGGGCAGTCCGGTGGAAATGCCTCCGAAGGAGCTGGAGCTCCTGTATTTCCTGGCAAAATCCCCGAATCAGGTCTTTACCAGAGAACAGCTTCTGGATCATATCTGGGGTTATGAATTTGCCGGTGATTCCAGAACCGTGGATGTCCACATCAAACGTCTGCGTGAAAAAATCCCCGGAAACACTGCCTGGGAGATTTCCACCGTCTGGGGCATCGGATATAAATTCCGGGTAGGCTGAACATGAGACGCTCGCTGTTTGTAAAATTCATCCTCGCCTACCTTGCCTTCGGTATCCTGGGCTTTATCGTCGTAGCCAGCATTTCTTCCCGCATGACCTACACCTATCTGATGGGCGAGCAGGCAAACAATCTGTATTCCGAGGCAACGCTGATTTCAACAACCTACAGCGATTCCTCCAATGCAGCCATGTCCGAGGAAATCATCAATGAGCAGATGAAGGCTGTATCTGCCTTCCTGCATGTGGATATCTGGCTGGTGGACCGGAACGGAAAGGTCATCTCCGACTCCAACCAGGAGAGCCGCAAGGGCGCGCAGATTACGGATTTTGATCCTGCAAAAACCGGCAACCAGCGCTATCTTACCGGCACTTACCATAATATGTTTGATTATGAAGTGCTGACAGTCGCAGCACCGATCACCCGGAACTATACAACCAAGGGATATATTCTGATCCACATGCCGATCCAGAATATCCTTTCCTCGCAGTATCAGATCCTGAATATTGTCTACATTACCTCACTGATTATTTTTGTCCTCTCGCTCCTGATCCTGCTTGTCTTTTACTTCATCGTATACAGACCGCTGCGGAGCATCACAGAGGGCGCGACAAAATACGCCGCCGGAGATTATAAATACCGCATCCAGACGCATGCCCGCGATGAGATGGGCTACCTTGCCGAGACGCTGAACTTCATGTCCGATGAGATTTCCAAGGCCGATGACTACCAGCGGCAGTTCATTGCGAATGTCAGTCATGACTTCCGTTCTCCGCTGACTTCCATCAAGGGCTATCTCGAGGCTATCCTTGACGGAACCATCCCGCCTGAGCTGGAGGAAAAATACCTGCGCCGGCTTATTTCAGAAACTGAACGGCTGAACAAGCTGACACGCTCCATGCTTTCCATCAGCTCCATTGACCAGAAGGGATTCCTGTCCCGCACCAATTTTGATATAAACCGCATGATCAAGGATGTCTGCGAGAGCTTTGAAATGGCCTGCAAGAAAAAGGAAATCGTATTTGAGCTTACTTTTTCCGAGAAAAAGCAGATGGTCTATGCTGACTATGCCAAGATCCAGCAGGTGCTGTACAACCTGATCGACAATGCATTAAAATTCAGCCATGAGAATTCGTCCATCATGATCCGGACGGGCATCCGCGGCTCCAAGGTGTTTGTATCTGTAAAGGACACCGGCATCGGCATCCCCAAAAAGGACCTTTCCAAGATCTGGGATCGTTTTTACAAAACAGACCAGTCCCGCGGCAAGGATAAGCAGGGGACCGGCCTCGGTCTGGCAATTGTAAAATCGATCATCAATGCACACGGTGAGAATATCGATGTTGTTTCCACAGAAGGTGCCGGCACCGAGTTCACCTTTGTCCTGCCGATTGCCACTTTTGAAACAAGCGAGGCAGCCACAAGCTGATCCTGCAGCAGCGCGGCGCTTCCTGTACTGTCTGTTATGGTAACAGAAAAGGCGTGGAATCAGTCATCTTTGACTGATTCCACGCCTTATTTATCCGGGCTGAAATGCCGCCGGCTGTCTGAACGGTTTTACTCGCCGAGCACCAGTCTTGCACTTCCGTAGATTCCTGCATCATTTCCGAGTGTTGCGAGCACGATATCCGGCTTTTCCACAAGAAGCGGTGTGTATGCATGATAGTACTTTTTAATGAGATCAATGAGGTACTGGCCGGCGCGGGAAACACCGCCGCCGATGACGTAGATCTCCGGATCTGCGATCATGGATACGTGTGCAAGCACGATTCCGAGGTAGCGCATGCTGGTTTCCAGTGTTTCCACTGCAAGAGGGTCTCCTTCTTTTGCACAGTCGCAGACATCTTTTGCGGACAGTGCCTCTCCGTAATCACGCATGCTGGATTTCTCCTCTGATTTTGCGAGGATTCTCCTTGCTTCTCTTACAATGCCGGTTGCAGAGGCTACCTGCTCGAGGCATCCGTGTCCGCCGCAGTTGCAGGCTTCCTTCTCCTCGTCTCTTACATGGATATGACCGATTTCCGCACCGGCACCGTGGACGCCGGTTACGATATGCTTATCCATAATGAGGCCGCCGCCTACACCGGTTCCGAGGGTAACCATCAGGAGATCCGAATGTCCCTTGCCGCCGCCCTGCCACATCTCGCCGAGCGCAGCTACATTCGCATCGTTTCCGACAGCACAGCGGATCCTGCCGCCCATCAGCTCGCGCATTTCCTTTGCAGGATAGCGGTCCTTCCAGCCGAGATTGACGCAGACATGCACATAACCGTTCGGCTCTACCGGGCCGGGCACGCCGATACCGATTCCCTCAATGTCCTCCGGTTTTAAATCCTTTTCCATGAGACGGCTCTGCAGTGCTTCTGCAACATCCGGAAGGATGTATTTTCCGTCCTCCTCCTTGCGCGTAGGCACCTCCCACTTCTCGAGCAGTACGCCGTTGATGGAAAAAAGGCCGCACTTTACAGATGTTCCGCCGATATCAATGCCGACACAATACTGATTCATAAAAGCTCCTCCTTACAACTGATGTTAATTTCAGCTTTATTTCTTCTGAAGTGCAGATGATGATCACTTCAGTTTTATACTTTCTACCGCTCCGCTGCTGCCGACCAGCATGTTCAGGCCGAATACGCTGCTGAATGTGCCGGAAACACGTGCTCTTGTGATTGATGTATCGATTTTTCCGGAGTATTTGAGGTTTCCGCTGCCGTCATATACCTGCATGGAGGTATCGTTATACAGAATAATCTTCTGGCGGTCAATATCAAAACCGGAATAATTAAACTGAAACGGTTTTTCAAACACCTTCTGCCCGTTCAGACGGAAAACCATCAGCTTGTACGGCTGTCCGCTGTCACCGCCGGTGTTGTCCGTAACGATGCCGACATAGTCTCCCGAATATGCGATCGAACGGATGGTATCCTGGACCGCAACATTCGCGGTAAGTTCCGGACTGGTCAGTACCTTGGTGGAGAAAAACGCGATTCCTCCGTTATAAAAAGCCTGAGCATGTGTATCATCCGAGAAATGAACCCGTCCGGCAAGTACGCCCTTGAAATCCTCATCAAAGCCGCCGACCACACGATTGGTGCCGGCATTTTTGCCAACCTCATCCAGATTGTAGAAAATAACCTTGTTCTGCAGTGTACCGCTCTTGATGTATGCAAAGGAAGTAATCAGCTCTGTTCCGTCCGGTGAAACGGACAGATCCACAGGATATCCGTCGCCGTTAAGGATCGACTTGATGGAAATGTCCAGTGCCTTGCCTTCCTTTGTGAAAACGGTGATATAGCTTGCGTCGCTGTCCTCAAGGAGGGCATAAACCACACCGGTTCTGGAGACAGTGATCTTTGTAATCGGAAGAGAGGTCTCCGCCTGACCGGTTGTACCATTGGCACCCATAATATAGATGCCGGTTTTACCCTGATCGGCAATGGCACAGAAATCGCCGTTTACCGCAACATACGGCTTATTCATTTCATAGGACTGGTTCCAGACCGTCTTGCCGGATGAATTGATATAACTTGCGCCGTCTCTTGTTACCTTGACAAAGCCGTCGCTGTATATCTCGTAATCCTCATAATCCGACTCAACCGCACCCTCTGCCTGCGTGAAATCTACCTTCCAGTTCACTGAAAAGCCGCGGAACTGGCGCCGCAGAAGCAGAAAGATGCCCCCGCCTGCAGCGAGCAGCAATAATATGATGAGGACGATCAGCAGCGCCCGTGGCATCCGTCTGACCGGCTTTGTGCGGCCGCCTGTCCCGTCTGCCGTACTGTCCGCGCCGCTCTCATTCCGACGCAGCGCATCTGCATCCACAACCCGCCGTCTCAGTTCCTGTTTTCTGGTTTCTCTATTGATATCTGCCATTATCTCAGCCCGGAATCTCCTTTATTATTTAAAAAAGCTTAGCCGGATAGACGCCCTGCTCCAGGAGGCTGCGGAGAGACTTCTGTACCATTTCCTTATCCTCCGCATAGGTAACGCCGAACCATTTATCATGATCCTTAAGCACCCGGACCCGGGCCTCTCCAGCCTGCATCAGTTTGTCAATTTCCGCCGGAAGGAGATATTCGCTCTTCATCTCACTGCCGTGCACATCCAGCCATGCCGGGAAATTCCGGATCAGAACATCCAGGAATTTCTCAGGAAGTCCGAACATATTCATCGAAACAATCGTATTTCCGTCCACTGACACAGGATTCCCCGCAATGTCCCTGCCGAGGATGCTGCCGTCTGCCTGACGCTCAATATCATAGGTTTCATGAATTGCGGCAAGGCATCCGTCTGTACCCATCCTGCAGACACCGCGGCTTACAGAACCGTTGTCCGAAAGCGTATTGCCGACAATATAGCCTGCCATGCACATATCAAAATACGGCGTGTCATCCCGCATCTCATTCTCAAGATAATCATGAATCAGCCGGAAACCCTCCTTGCCGTAAAAATCATCTGCATTGATAACCGCAAACGGGCAGTCAATGAGCTCCCGGATCTGGATCAGCGCATGTGCTGTCCCCCATGGCTTTTTCCTGCCTTCCGGAACACTGTAGCCCTCCGGAAGCCTGTCAATCTCCTGGAATGCATATTCGCATCTGGCAACCTTCTCAATCCGGTTTCCGATGATCTCTCTGAAATCCGCCTCAATATCCTTCCGGATGATAAAAATTATTTTATCAAAGCCTGCAGCCAGCGCATCATGGACAGAATAATCCATAATAATTTCTCCGTTTGGTCCTAGTTTGGCAAGCTGCTTGATGCCTCCGCCGAAGCGGGACCCGATTCCTGCTGCCATAATGACCAATGCTGTTTTTTTCATTTATAATCCTCCCAAGTATAGTAAAAACGAGCATACCC
>CAZPEW010000008.1:18235-19290 GCA_964585695.1 uncultured Lachnospiraceae bacterium | reverse complement strand
TACCCTTTTGAGAGTATACTCGTTTTAACCGGTTTTGTCTATGTCAGGAAAGCGTCCAGTTGCCGTCCGCCATCACGTAATTATGCTGTACGCCGATGCTGTCCATCCAGTATCTGGTGAGTGCGATGGTATAGGTTGTCTGATTCGGGTCAAAGGGCTGCGTCCTCTGCGCCCAGAGACTTTCCGGTGTCGGCCAGAGCGCACAGGCAGGATGCACGGTCTGGTAGAAACGGAGTGACGCGCCATGCTGGCCATGATGTGCAATCTGTACAATATCCGCCTTCAGATCCTGCGGCTGGTACATCTTAAGCAGAATTTCCGATGCCTCGTACGGCATGTCTCCCAGAATCAGGAGCCGTTTTCCATTGATTGTAATCATATATGCAATGGAGGTATTGTTCCCGGAATCGATGGTCGTCATATAAGGCTGATTCATGATTTTTACATTGATATTGCCGACATTAAAGCTGGTTCCTGCCGGTGAATTCGAATGCAGTCTGGCCGGATCCTGCTGAGACAGCGTGGTAAAGGCATCCATAACTGTCGGCATACGGTATGTCTCTTCATGTGCCTGATAAAATTCAAGCGGGGCAAAACTGAAATAAATATCAGAGATCGCAAACTGGCTGAATTCCGTGCCGGCCTTCTGCGTTTTCTGGTTTTTTAAAATCGCGAGCAGCGCGCCGATATGATCCTGATGCGCATGGGTTATCAGCCAGGCATCTACCCTGCCGCCATGGGTTTTAATATAATTTCCGAGATAGGAAGCATTGTTCGGCATACCGCCGTCCACAACAATGGTTTTTCCGTCGCTGGAACGGATCACGATGCAAAGCTGCTGCTCCGTTGCATTCCCGCGGATCATCGTGATGGTGGCACCGCCGAGTCCGATGGTACTGTCCGTCTGGCTCGAGGTCTTTCCGGAAAGGAGAGCATTGGCCTGCTCTGCCGACTGCGCACTCACCGCATAAAAGCTGTCCTTTGCCGCCGAGCCGGTATCTGCCGGCACATCAGCGGTAACGATATTCGTATCCGCAAGTGCAGTGCCCGCCGTC
>CAZPEW010000008.1:16046-18225 GCA_964585695.1 uncultured Lachnospiraceae bacterium | reverse complement strand
CCGCACGTAAGAAGAACTGCGCTCAGCAGTCCTGCAAGCAGCCTTGCTGCTCTGTTTCTGTCTTTAAAATGCATTGCTTTCCTGTTTCCTTCCAGTTAATGATCAGACCCGGCCTGCCGTTCTGTCCTCTGCTCAGCCGAGCCACGCACCGTCCGTACCTACCAGGTAATGATCCGGTGTGAGTGAATTTACAAACATTGCGCCGTACGGGACATTATTGGTCTTGTAGGCGTTAAGATAATACCATTTGCGGTTGATTCTCCACCAGCCGGTCAGCATCCTGCCGTAGGTACCGTTATGGTTTGTGTTGAAGAAATACCACCAGCCGTTTACAAGCTGCCAGCCGGTCAGCATCTTTCCGTCGTTTCCCATCAGATACCATTCGTCATTGATCGGATTAATCCAGCCCGTAACCTTCTGGCCGTTCTGGATGTAATACCAGTCATCTCCGGATCCGCTCCAGTTGGCCGATACCGACCCGCTGAGCCCCAGAGACTGTCCCGGACCGCCGCTGTTTCCCTTGATGTAATTGGTAACAGAACTGTTCTGCGTAGAATTGGCAATGGCGTTGGAACGCGCTGTCGGAACGCTGAAGGTTGTATCCTCGTCCGTATAGTTGTCATCCACCGTGCCGTCCTCATACATATAATAGGAAGCACCGAGGAAATTGGAGCCCTCATCCGAGCCGCGCTGCGCCTGCACGGAAATATTCGTGATGGATTTATCCCCGCTGCTGTAGCTGGAGAGATTGATCTTGTTGGTGCTGGCGCTCAGCTTTGTTTCCTTGTCCTCACCGTCTTCGTTTTCATAATAAACTATAACCGAATATTTCCCGGCGTACTGTACCTTGTCCCAGCGGTAATAATCTCCGTCCTCGGTAATACCTTTGGGATTTGCAAGCACATAGAACGGATAGGTCTTGACCGTCAGGCTGATCCTGGATGCCGTCCGGGATGTGATGGAAAGAGAAGATGCGCCCTTTACCTCGACGGCTGTGGTGTCTGTAAAGGCATAGCCATTCTGCGGACGCACATCAATCGTATAGGTATAGGACTTTTTGGGCGTATCATGTGTCCCGCTCGTACTGTAGTCATAAACATAATAAATACTGTCATAGGCAGCCGGCTCCAGTGCCGAGGCCATATTTCCAGGCTCTATCGCATCGTTCTCCTCCGGAGAAATATCCAGCCGCACGGTTCCGATACTGGTATCTGCCATCGCCGGCACTGCCATCAGCACCGCCATTCCGAATGCTGCACACAAAAACGTTCTGATTTTCATAAAGCTGCTCCTTTCACGTACAAATCCAGGTCTCTGTCCTGCCGTCATGCAGGCATGACTTTGATATTGCAGTTATGATTATATCAAAAATAAGCGTTCTCAGGAAGTACAGCTTCTGTCTTTTGAGACATCCGCGGAATTTAAGCTGCATGCACCGGTTCTCACAGATTCTCAGCCGCTGATCCAGGCACCGTCTGCAGCAAAGTTATAAACTTTTCCGTCTATGATCTGTGCTGTGCTCTGCAGCATCTTTCCGCTGACCGGATCCATATAATACCATACGTTTCCGATCTGTTTCCAGCCGATGCGCATCGCGCCGTCTGCACCGAGCCAGTACCATGCACCGTCAATCTGTGCCCAGCTGCTCAGCATCACGCCGGCTGCGTTCATATAGTACCACTTGCCGTCCACCAGCTTCCAGCCGGTCGCTCTGATGTTATTTTCATAATAGCTCCAGGTACCGTCTGCCGCCTTGACCCAGCCTGCATTCTGCGCTGCTGCCGGAGCGGTTTCTGCTGTGCCCGTGCTGCTGCCGCTGACCGGACTTCCGCCGACAACCACGGTTCCGGAAGACTGTGCCGCCTCCGTACTCTGCGCTGCCTGTGTTTCCGTGACGGCCTGCGTGCTCTGGACTGCCTGTGTTGTGCTCTGGACTGCCTGCACAATCTGCACAGACTGCGAGGATGCAGCATTCGCCGCAGGTCCCTGCGTGGTCACTGCTGCACCGGAATAATTCTTTTTGGAGAATTCCGTCGTTACATAACCCTTGATGCCGTCCACGGTTCCCTTTTCCGAGGACTGCCAGATCGTCGTGCTGACACCGGATACCGGACGGTAGACTTTGTCGCTTGCGTAGGATGCAAACCAGACATCATACCCCAGTCCGGAAGCATTCATA
>CAZPEW010000008.1:0-16036 GCA_964585695.1 uncultured Lachnospiraceae bacterium | reverse complement strand
GGTAAGCCAGGTATTGTTTGCATATACGATGGGCGTATAGCCCGCATCCTTGACCGCATTGCAGAAGGAATTGGCCATCGCGGTAATGACGTCCCTGGTCGCTCCCGCAGAAAGCATGGAATTTACCTCTACATCATATGCCACCGGATAATTCAGCGCATAGGGCTTGATCGAGCTGACTGCCAGCGCAGCCTCCGCCATGGTTTCCTCCATGTTTGTTGCCGTAGAGCAGACATAAGCGCCTACATGCAGACCTGCTGCCAGCGCTCCCTGTACATTGGTGTCAAAATATGCATCCTTTGTGGTTCCGTACGAAATACGTACCATGACAAAAGAAATGCCGGCCGCCTTTACTTTATTCCAGTTGATCGCTCCGTTCTGATTCTGGAACTTGGAAACCTCCGTTCCTTTCTCCAGATAGGTAAATGCCGATCCATCGGCATTGGTATACCCGGACCATGCGTCTGAAGAAATCACTGCTGTGCCGTCTGTTATTGTTGCGCTCTCTCCCGGGCCGACTGCATAGGCAGAAACCGCCGAATTCATGCTGAAAACAATCGCAAATGCTGCTGCCAGCATTTTTCTGTTCAAAATCATACCTTTACCACCTTTCACCCGAGTAGCTTACCAACAAATACCTGATGAATCAAGGAATTTAGATAAGCCGTAAAGAATTGTCAGATTTTCGCAACATGTCAGGAACCGGCCGGCGGAAGCCGCAACGGCGTACTCCTGCTCCGCAGCAAAAAAAGTGCCGCACCGTTGCCGGCGCGGCAGTTCTGTTTAAATCTGCTGTTTACTCTGCAAAACTTCTGACTGAAGCTGCAATACCCTCTGCATCCAGTCCGTATTTGTGAATCAGCTCCGGTGCTGTGCCGGATTCTCCGAATACATCTCTCATGCCGAGACGCAGCATCCTGGTCGGAAGCTTCTCTGACAGTACCTCTGCAACTGCACCGCCGAGACCGCCGATGATGGAATGCTCCTCCACCGTAACAATCCTGCCGGTCTTCCGTGCTGTCTCAATCAGAAGCGCCTCATCTATCGGCTTGATGGTACAGATATTGACCACCTCTGCATCCACGCCCTGTGCCTTCAGGATCTCTGCCGCCTCCATGGCAGAAGCCACGCAGAGTCCGGTTGCAACAATGCTGACGTCCTTGCCCGGTCTCAGGACCGTTCCCTTGCCGATCTCAAAGCGGAAGGTATCCGGATCATTGAGGACAGGCACTGCCAGTCTGCCGAACCGCATATAAACCGGTCCGTGATGCTTTACGGCAGCCTTTACGCAGGCTCTCGCCTCTGTGTCATCTGACGGATTCAAAACAACCATGCCCGGAAGTACTCTCATCAGTGCAATATCCTCAAGGCACTGGTGGCTTGCACCATCCTCGCCTACACTGATGCCGGCATGCGTTGCGCCGATCTTTACATTCAGCTTTGGATAGGTAATGGAGTTTCTGACCTGCTCATAGGCACGTCCTGCCGCAAACATGGCGAATGTACTTGCAAACGGAATCTTGCCTGCAGCTGCGAGTCCGGCAGCGATGGACATCATATTGCCCTCGGCAATGCCGCAGTCAAAGAAGCGCTCCGGGAATTTCTTTGCAAAATAACCGGTTCTGGTGGATTCCTTAAGATCGGCATCCAGCACTACAATATCAGGATTCTCAGCGCCAAGCTCCTCCAGCGCATGTCCGTAGCTCTCTCTGGTCGCAATCTTCTTTACTTCTGACATAACTTCTCACCAATCCTTTCCAGATCTTCCATAGCTGTCCTGTATTCCTCATCATTCGGTGCCTTGCCATGCCAGCCGGGCTGATTCTCCATGAAGGAAACGCCCTTGCCCTTTACCGTATGCGCAATAATTGCCGTCGGCTGTCCCTTGGTGTTCTCAGCCTCCTTAAAGGCCGCACGGATTTCGTCAAAGTTATGCCCGTCAATATTGATAACATGGAAATTAAATGCCTCAAATTTTTTGTCGATCGGATACGGGCTGTTGACATCCGCAATCTTACCGTCAATCTGCAGACCGTTGTTATCCACGATCACAAGAAGATTGTCCAGCTTCTTGGCGCCGGCAAACATCGCCGCCTCCCAGACCTGTCCCTCCTCGATCTCACCATCGCCGAGAAGTGTGTATACTCTGTATGCCTTATGATCGATTCTGCCGGCAAGTGCCATGCCGCAGGCTGCGGAAATCCCCTGCCCGAGTGAGCCGGAGCTCATATCCAGACCAGGCAGATACTGCATGGCAGGATGTCCCTGCAGTCTTGCGCCGAGATGACGGAGCGTTGTCAGCTCTGCCTTAGGGAAATAGCCTCTCTCCGCCATGACAGAATACAGTCCCGGTGCCGTATGTCCCTTGGAAAGAACGAAGCGGTCTCTGTCCGGATCTGACGGATTGCTGGGATCAATATGCAGAGCCTCAAAATACAAATAGGTAAAAATATCTGCTGCGGAAAGAGATCCGCCCGGGTGGCCGGCCTTTGCCGCATGAACGGCTGTGACAATGTCCTTGCGGACCTCATTTGCCGTTTTTTCAAGTTCCAGATTATTCAATGTGCGCCTCCTTCAGCGTGCTGATTCGCATTTTAAGATAAATTCGTTTTCCGATGCATTTCACAGCATTTTTTCTGCCCTTACAGTGTACCGCAAAGCCCGGTTTCCGGCAACCGGAAAAGCGCAGTTTCCGCGCTCTTTCCCGATAAAAATGTATGGTTATTCAGCCAATCCGGAAGGTGTACAGTCATCCCTGACTGCCGGCCTCACGCATCCTCCAGGACATCTGCAATAATACCCTTAAGCGTATCCGCGGATGCTCTGAGCCGGTCCGTCTCTTCTCCGGAAAGTTCAATCGGCACCAGCGTTTCCACGCCCGTCTTGCATACGATCGCCGGCATGCTGAGCGAAACATCATCGATATCATACAGCCCGTAAATCAGGCTGGATACCGGCAGGATCGACTTTTCATCGCGAATGATGGCCTCACAGACTCTCCGGACAGACATGGCAATCCCGTAATAGGTCGCATGCTTCTTTTCAATGATCCGGTAGGCTGCATTTTTGACATCCTCTGCAATCTGCTGCAGATATTCATCCGTATCATGGTAGCCGCGCATTTCAAAGAATTTCCGGATCGGAATGCCGGATACGCTCGCACTGCTCCAGGCTGCAATCTCGCTGTCCCCGTGCTCCCCGATGATATAGGCATGCACAGAACGCGCATCCACGGCGAGATGCTCTCCCAGCATGGTCCGGAGTCTCGCGGAATCCAGAACCGTACCGGTTCCGAATACCCGGTTCTCCGGCAGTCCGGACAGCTTCATTGCCGTATAGGTCAGGATGTCCACAGGATTTGCAACAATCAGGAGGATGCCGCCGACATTCCGCTTCCGTATCTCCGGCATGATCGTCTTAAAAATACCCACATTCTTTTTAACCAGGTCCAGTCTCGTCTCTCCCGGCTTCTGGTTTGCACCGGCTGTTACAATGATGACTGCGGCATCCGCAATATCATCATAGCTCCCGGCATAGATATCCATCGGAGATGCAAACGGAACACCGTGGCTGATATCCATCGCCTCTCCCTCTGCCTTTTCCGGAAAAGCATCAATCATGACCATCTCCGAAAAAAGTCCGCTCTGCATCAGTGCAAAGCAGGATGCAGATCCTACAAAACCGCAGCCGATCATGGCTACCTTCCTCAAATTAACCGCACCCATACTGCCTTCCCTTCCGGGCCAGTCTGCTGGTCCTCTATTTTACGCTGTCCAGGATTTCCGCAAGACGGTCGATGGCTTCCGCTGTCGTCGCCCAGCTGGTGGCAAAACGCACCACTGTATGATTTTCATCGTATTTCTCCCAGAATTCGCAGCCTGCCTTCTGACTGATCGCTGCAAATTCCGCATCCTCCAGGATAAAGAACTGCTGATTCGTAGGCGAATCAATAAAGAACCGGTAGCCTCTGTCCCGGAATACCTTACGGAGTCTCTCTGCCTGGTCAATCGCATTCTTGCTGATCCTGAAATACAGATCGTCCGTAAACAGCGCATCAAACTGCACGCCGGTCACTCTCCCCTTGGCAAGAAGCGCACCATGCTGCTTGATCCGTGTCACATAGTGCGGCGGTACCGCAGCCGCACCTCCCGGAAATACAACTGCCTCGCCCAGCAAAGCGCCGACCTTGGTGCCGCCGATATAAAACACATCCGTAAGCGCGGCAATGTCCCGGATCGTAACATCCGTCCGCCGGCTCATCAGTCCGTACCCGAGCCGCGCGCCGTCCAGAAACAGCTTCAGCCTGTATCTGTCGCAGACTGCCCGGAGCCTGGTCAGCTCCTCCTTTGTATAAAGCGTCCCGTACTCCGTCGGATGGGAAATATAGACCATACCCGGAAATACCATATGCTCATGGTTGGCATCCCCGAAAAAGGCTGCCGCGAATGTCTCCACGTCCTCCGCCTTCAGCTTCCCGTCATACTGCGGAAGCTCCATGACCTTATGTCCGGTATACTCAATGGCACCGGCCTCATGACAGTTCACATGTCCGGTCTTTGCGGAAATGACACCCTCATAGCTGTTAAGACACGTGTCGATCACGACCTGGTTTGTCTGTGTTCCGCCGACCAGAAAATAAATCTCCGCCTTGCTGCAGCCGATCACCCTGCGGATTTTTTCCTTTGCCTCCTCCGTGTAGTGATCTGCGCCGTACCCCGGCAGCTGCTCCATATTGGTTTCCATGAGACGCCGCAGCACCTCCGGATGTGCACCCTCATTGTAATCGCATTCGAATGTCAATGGATTATCCTCCTTATTCTGACTGCGTACCGCAATCTGTTTCATACGGCTGCGCTTTCCCTACAGCATAGCACAAAGTGCTTTCCTCCTCTAGGACTTTCCGGGAATGATTGTTTCTCTCCTCTTTTAATGTTAAAATTATGAATAATATTTTATTTTGTCAGTATCTCTTTTATGCGAATGAGAGGATGCGTCATGTCCGTAAAAAAAGCCTTAAAGACAGCTGCTCTCTGCTGTCTTATGTTCTGTATTCTGCCGTTTCTTAAAAGTTCTGCCGCAGAGGCCCCACAAACCAGGGACGGCAAGCCGGTCATCCGGGTCGGCTGCTACAACCTCGAAAGCTTCCTCCGCGAGAATGCGGATGGTTCCTTCAGCGGCTACGGAGCCGATTACCTGAACCAGATTGCCGACTATACCGGATGGAAATTTGACATTACGGTTACCGACAATGCCTCCCTGAAACGGATGCTTTCTGACGGTGACCTGGATTTTCTGATGCCGGTAGAGTATTCCTCCGACCGGATAAACCAGTACCTCTACCCGGACTATCCGCTGGGCGAACAGATCAACGGCCTCTATATCCTTAAAAACACTGCTGATATCTACTATGAGGATTATGCCGCCTTCGGCAAAATGAAAATCGGTGCCGTGGAAAACACCTACCCCGCCGTTTCTCTCCGCAACTATGCCCTGCAGCATAATTTCACCTATACAGAGCTGCTCTATCCGGATCTCCGGTCTATGGACACCGCACTCCAGAACGGAGAGATTGATGCGGTCTGCCGCAGCGGTCTCGGCAACATCCCTTCCGACTACCGGCTCGTCGCTTCCACCGACCTCATCCCGTTTTATATTGTAACGGATGCAGTAAAGCAAAGCCGGTACTACACACAGCTGAACAGCGCCCTTAATGCCATCAATGCGGCAAATCCGAATCTGCCGAATGATCTGTACAAAAAATACCTGAGCAATGAGGATTTCAGCCAGAGCCTTAATTTCACAAGAGAGGAATCCGCTTACATCCGTGAGCATCCGCTTATCCGCGTTGCAAGCTTCAGCGACCGCTATCCGATCTCCTACAGGGATCCGGGAACCGGGCAGCTGGCAGGTGTTTTCAAAGAGCTCCTCGATCAGATCAGCAAGAATACCGGTCTCCGTTTCAGCTATTCCGTACTTCCGGATAATACCGCCATCCTGGACGGACTGAAGGATACCGGTACGGACCTGGTTCTCGGCGGAATACGGACACCGCTGTACCGGGACAACAGCAGCATCCGCATTACAGAAGATATACTGACCAACCAGACAGCCATTGCCGGCCCGGCAGATACATCCTTTGATATCACAAAAAGCTACACCATCGCCCTGCCGACCAGCTCTCTCGGCACCAATGATCATGTCCGCGAATACCATCCGGATTACAGATTCCTGACCTATCCGTCCATTGAGGACTGTCTCCGTGCAGTCCTGCGCGGAGAAGCGGATGCCACCGTCCAGAATTCGGATGTTCTTGCAGCTGCACTGCGCCACCCGGAATTCAGCCGGCTGTCGCTCTGGTATACCTTCAGCGGAGAGGGCGAATACAATTACATAGCAGTCAGCAGCGCCGCCGCGGATCCTCTCCTGATCTCCATTTTTAACAAAGGACTGCATTCTGTCGATAAAAATACGGCAGACGCGATCAGAATCAAATACACATCTTCCTCTGTCTACACCATGACGCCCCGTGATTTCCTTGCAAAATACGGAATCGCACTGATCATCACGGCCCTTTCCGCTGCTATCATCGCCGGCATTCTGATCTACGTTTTCCATATGAAGCAGCAGAATTTCCTCCGCCTCCAGCAGGCGATGCAGGAAAGCGAGCGTGCAAACCATGCAAAATCGGAATTCCTGTCCCGTATGAGCCATGATATCCGGACGCCGCTGAACGGCATCATCGGAATGACCTATCTTGCGGAAGAGGAAAACAATACAGAAAAGACCGCAGACTGTCTCAGAAAGATCGACCAGTCCTCCCGGTTTCTCCTCGGACTCATCAATGACATCCTGGATATGACCAAAGCAGAGAGCGGCAAAATCGAACTCCATCCCGAACCGTATCCGGCCGAGGAATTCAACAGCTACCTGGATGCCGTCATTCGCCCGCTCTGCAAGGAAAAGAACCAGAATTTTATTCTGCAGGAGGACATTTCCAACCAGTTTGTTCCGGTTGCCGACAAGCTCCGCATCAATCAGGTTATTTTCAATATCCTCTCGAATGCTGTTAAATTTACGCCGGAAGGCGGAACCATCACTTATCAGATCCAAAGCAAACCGCTGTCGTCAGACAAGGTTGCCATTACACATATCATCTCGGATACCGGCATCGGCATCAGCCCGGAATTTCAGAAAAATCTTTTCAAGCCGTTTGTGCAGGAGGGACGTATCGATAATTCCGAGCTGCGCGGGAGCGGGCTTGGACTTTCCATTGTCAAAAAAATGGTCGACCTCATGCACGGCACCATTGAAGTAAGCAGCAATCTCGGAAAAGGCAGCACCTTTACCCTGCACTTTGTTTTTGATATGATTCCCGCGGAAGAAAAGGCAGTGCAGCCGCCGGTAACCGCAGTTTCCGATGATGCTGTGCTTGCCGGCAGACATGTCCTCCTCTGTGAAGATCATCCGCTGAACCAGGAAATCATTTCTGCCCTGCTCACACAGAAGGGCATGCTTGTGGATATCGCAGACAACGGCCTGCGCGGCGTTGAGCTTTTCCGCCGCTCCTCCATCGGCTTCTACAGCCTGATCCTCATGGATCTCCGCATGCCGGTCCTGGACGGATATGCAGCAACCTCCCTGATCCGCGGACTCCGCAGGAAGGACGCCGAAACCACCCCGATTGTTGCATTATCCGCAGACGCCTTTTCTGAGGCCGTCCAGAAATGCCTGGATACCGGAATGAACGGACATATTGCAAAACCGATCGATCCGCAGACAATCTATGCCGTACTGGCTTCTTATCTGAAATAATCCAGGTTTTGTGAAAGCGCTTTCTTTTTCCGTCAGAAGTGTTATACTGAAAGAAATTGTCCGTGATTCCATGCGCCAGTTCCTGCCGCAGAATCTGTTCCTGGATACAGCAGATTCTGGAATTGCAGATATATCCACACTTTACAGGAGGATTAAATATGGATACCAGTTGCGCTTATTGCATGAAAGGCGAGCTCGTTGCAAAATTCGGCTATGAAATCTGCGAGCTTCCGGCCAGCACCGTTTATCTTTTCAAGGAGCAGTCTCATCCGGGACGCTGCATCGTTGCCAGCAAGCATCACGTTTCTGAAATGCTGGAGCTTTCCGAAGCAGACCGCGAGGCATTTATCAGAGATGTCGTAACCACTGCCAACGCCATCCACAAGGTCTTTGGTCCTGACAAGCTGAACTACGGAATGTACGGCGACACAGGCCATCATCTCCACATGCATCTCGTTCCCAAGTACAAGGACGGCTTTGAGTGGGGCGGTACATTCGCCATGGATCCTGACCTTAAAAAGCTGGATGAGAAACAGTGCGAGGAAATTGCAGCCAGACTGAGAGCGGAAATTCAGAAATAATAAAATCTGAAATCCGGCAGTAAAAGAACCTGCATCCAGAAACAGCAGGCGCCGCCGGGCGCACTTCAGAAAAATGCCGCAGCGTATGACACGCTGCGGCATTTCATATCTGTATAACGCAGAGCTGCTGCTCATGGTAAACCCCGGCCCGCATTTACAGTACCTTGGTACCTGCACTGACACCGAGTCTGTCTGCACCGGCTGCAATCAGCTCACGTGCAAACTCCGGTGTATGGATTCCGCCGGATGCCTTTACCTTCAGTCTGTCGCCTACCGTCTTTTTCATAAGCTTCACATCCTCAACCTTGGCTCCGCCTGAAGAGAATCCGGTTGATGTCTTTACAAAATGCGCACCTGCTTCCTCTGAGAGCTCACAGGCTTTGACCTTCTCCTCATCTGTCAGAAGGCAGGTTTCAATGATAACCTTGACAATTGCCGGTTTCGCAGCTTCTGTAACCGCCCTGATATCCTCACGCACAAAATCATAATTCCGATCCTTGAGCGCACCGATATTGATGACCATATCGATCTCTCCGGCTCCGGCTGCAACAGCTGCCTTTGCCTCAAATGCCTTTGCTTCTGTAATCATCGCACCAAGCGGAAAACCCACCACACAGCAGGTCGTAATACCGGTCCCCGCAAGTTCCCTTGAAACCAGCGCCGCATGACAGCTGTTGACGCAGATCGAATGGAACTTATACTCTCTGGCCTCGCTGCAGTATTTTTTAACCTCTTCCTCTGTAGCATCTGCTTTTAAAATAGTGTGATCAATGTAATCTGCAATGTTCATTTCAATTCCTCATTTCCGTTGTTTTTTTGTTTTTCTTTAATCAAAGGTCATTCTTGATATATTTTGCAAGCTTGCGGATGGCCTTTTCATTTCTCCTGTAGTACGTCCATTTTCCGTAGCGTCTGCCCTCCAGGAGCCCCGCCTGCTGCAGAATATCCAGATAATGCGAGACTGTGGACTGAGAAATACCTGCTTTTTTCTGTATATCGCTGACGCATACACTCCCTTCAAATTTTGCATCAAACGGCAGTTTTTCCCTCTCCGGAAAATACTTTTCCGGATCCCGCAGCCACTTCAGAAAGCTTAACCTGAGATCATTCGACAATGCTTTGAAATTTTCCAGTACATACATACTTTTATCGGACATATTCATATTATATCGTAAAAGTAAGATCTGTGCCACCCCTTCGGCGCACTCTGCCTAAAAAAACGCCGGCATCTTTTTTCCGATGCCGACGTTTTCTGTCTCTTTATTTTATGATGCGGGTATCAAAAGTGTGATTACGGATTGTTCCGTGCTGCACACTCCAAATCCTGTCAAAGCACCCGTCTGATGGCCTTGATTGCCTTATAGGATGCAGATGAAATAATAATTCCTGTACTGGAATTCAGTGCACTGAGCATCCGTCCGTTTCCGAGGTAAATACCGCAATGCCCTGCATATACGAGAATGTCTCCCGGCACTGCATTTCCGAGCCCGGAAACCTGTGTTCCTACACCCGCCATCGCAGACGACGAATGCGGCAGACTTACGCCGAAATTTCTGTAAATACTCATTAAAAATCCGGAACAATCCGCCCCGTTCGTAAGACTCGTACCGCCCCAGCGATATGGATTTCCTATAAACTGGGATGCATAACTGATAACCTGCTGTCCAAGTGAGCCCATGCTCTCCTGGCTGCTGCCCGCACTGCCGATCAGTGCCGCATTGGAGCTTTCCGTCTCCGCAGATCCGAGAACCAGCAGTGTCTCTGCAGATGCCGTGCCGGTCACGGTATCCGCGAATGCTTCCGTCTTTACGGATAACCCAAGCACGATCATCAGCACCGCTGCAATAACAGCCCGCTTCCATGGGTCAATCCTGGTTTTTATTCTATGTTCCGTTTTGCTGCAGCAGATGGTCCCGGTAGTGCAGAGGACCGGCATGCTGCCGTTTGCTGATTGCATAATCACCTCCGTTGTTATATGAAACATGATTCATTCTACGGGGAAATTATGGCCAAAATAAAAACTCACACTAAAGAAACTCTAAACGTTCTTACCATTTTTCAAAGACTTTTTTAATATTTCCAACAGAATTTTAAAGATTTTTCCGGGCGGTTGACAATCTGTTTTTGCACGATCTAGACAAAATTATCCGGGCTGCCGGCCGGAATCTGTCATATTTTCATAATCAATCCGCCTGTTGTGATCATAATAGTCATGGTCATGCTCTGTAATTGCGCGCAGAACGCGGCATGGATTCCCGGCAGCAACAACATTCGCGGGAATGTCCTTGTTCACGACACTGCCTGCGCCGATCACAGAATTATCGCCGACTGTCACCCCCGGGAGGATGACTGCGCAGCTGCCGATCCATACATTCTTTCCTATATGAACTTCTTTATTGTACTGCCAGGCGGTACTCCGCAATGCCGGGTCAATCGGATGGCTGGCCGTTGCAATGGTAACATGCGGGCCGATCATCGTATAGTCGCCGATATAAACATTCGCATCATCCACCACTGTCAGCCCGAAATTTGCATAAACGGATTTCCCGAAATGGACATGCTTTCCGCCCCAGTTTGCATAGAACGGCGGCTCAATATAGCAGTTTTCTCCTGCGCTGCCAAGCATTTCCTGCAGAAGCGCAGCACGCTTCTCCGTCTCTCTGGCTCTCGTCGCATTATAGTCATACATAACATCCATGCAGGCAAACTGCACGTCAAGGATATCATTTCCCGTCGGATCATAAAGCATCCCAGCTTCCATACGTTCTTTCTGCGTCATATTCAGCCTCCTTCCGCAGATCTCCTGACCTGTCTCTCAATACACCCAAAACCGCCCGGCGGTTATCCGCCATCCGGCAGCCTTATGCAGGCTCTGCAGCCTGATGCATTCGCTTCTTATACTGTTTCTGTTTTCTTTTCCTGTCCTGCCGGCACATACTGCAGGAGCTTTTCTGAGATATGCCGGTTGTAGAACTGGATAAACGGCCCGAGGCAGAACGCGCACACCAGCGTTCCGATGCCGACAAGCCCGCCCAGCAGAAAGCAGATCAGCGCGGCAAGCGTGTCCGTAAACACACGGCAGCCGAAATACGGAAACGGTGTGTGATCCCGGAGACCGATGGACAAATAATCATACGGTGCAAGCCCGAGATCTGCCGTCTGATAAAGCTGCTCCGGGAATGATCCGGCTGCACCGAACCACCCGGCAATGCAATTAAAAAAGAAAGTAACCGCAAAGCCCACGCCGACGCCATTCACGATCGTCCCGAGTCCGATATACTTCCTCCCGTATGCAATCTGCAGCACAAAAAAAGCAATATTGAGCATCAGATTCTGCACGCCGAGCGAAATGCCGAATATCTCTGCCACCCGCATATTCAATGCGCTGATCGAATCATTCCCCAGATGAGATTCCTTAAAAATCGCAATGCCAAGCGAAATGATTACAATCCCGACCACCATCCCGGCAACACGCCTGGCCGTGGGCTTCTCACGTTCCGCGCCCGCCGCAGCACCCGCTGAATCTGTTGTGATTTCTGCACCTTTGGTTATTTCCGCATCTGTTGTGATTTCTGCGTTTGCATTTTTATTTTCCGACATGCTTTTCTCCTGCCGCGTCTCTCCCATGCAGCCTGACAGAAAACTGATTCCTGTCCTGCCTCATCTGTGTCATTATCAGCCGCTCGCTACAGTATATCGGAAAGTCCATAAGGCTTCAAGATGAATATGAAACACCGGGCTGTCCGCACAGTGGTGTCGGTGCCGGTATTACAGCAGAAACTCGCGGATCAGTTTTTCCAGGACACGGATATTCAGCATATGTTCATTCGTCTCGAATGTAAGAATCAGCTGTTTTCCGGGATATATGCCGTTCTTTTCATACAATTCAATTTTTTTAATGGCTTTCTCACAATACTCTGTCTGCTCCATCATTCCCAGGTGCTCCCAATAATACTCCTTGCGTGTCCGGATATTCAATACAATGAAATCCGGCTTAACATATCCATATCCTGATAAATCCAGAGACGGCTCGTACAGGTAGCAGACACCCATCAGCTTCAGTTTATCTGCAATGATCTTCTCGGATTTCGAACGCACAATTTCTCCGTTTTCAGTAAAAATCGCATTTTCCTGGTTCGGAACTGTATGCTGCAGATTTCCATCATTATTGTCCTGCTTCTTATTCTGACCGCTGCACAAATCATCGCCAACAGAAAATGAAGCTTTTCTGCCGCGCAGTAACTCTGCCTCCTGCTGCTTTTTCTGCTTCCAAAGCACTGCATAATCTTCATCTGATATGCTCACAGGGCTGACCAGCTTTTTTCTTGTTTCCGGCAGCGTTTCATACACACTGATTTCCTTATCCGGCCGGTAAAAAGCCGCCGCCTTTTTAATGCCTCTTCTCGACATGATCAATTCCGGCAGCAGTTTCCGGAAATAATCCTTCTGTGCCAGATTCCTGACCAATTGGCTTTCGCACTTTTTGAGGTATACACCGCTGAAATTTTTAGGATCCTTCCGCAGATAATACTGATCCGTTTTTGCCTTTCTGACAATCCGGAGCTTTCCTTCCGGAGCCGCCCGCAGCCAGTTCTCTATCTGCTCAATCAGTTTATCATAGTCTTTCATTTTCTTTTCAAGCAATTCCTGTATTTCATCCATAAGCTTCCCGTTCTCCTTGTCTTTATATTCTGCCGCTCTGTTTCTGTGACACTTTGACATGCAGAGCCTGCTGCCTGCTGTTTATTTCTGGTTATTTGCTTCCCGGCTTTGATTCCCGCTGCCTGCTTCTCGTTGCTTGCTTCCCGGCTTTGATTCCTATGCTTCCTCCTTTTACAGCAAAGCCTTTTGGGGGCTCCAATAAATTTGACACAATCTTGTTTCAGCTAGATTCGAATATTATTCTATATATAGCCGTGACTTTCCCACCTGATTTCCGATTCTCAACGATTATTTCATATAGAAATACTTAATAATTTGATTTCTAGCTGCTTTTTCCGCTGATTATTTGTCCTGATTCTTTCTTATCTTTGATTTTTTCCTATATATCTTCTGATGTTCCTGAAATATATAGGAAAATCCCCCGAAATATCTCTCTGAGAAGTCCTATCATGCAGCTAGATTTGCACTTCATATACCTATCTAGCTGTTTTTCTCTGCCAGCTCCCATTGCTGCAGCGTCTGATCCCGCAGATACTGCCAGTCCTGCCTTGTCTGATCCCGCGAATGCTGCCGCCCCCGCCTTTACTCTTTCCGCAGATGCTGCCGCCTCCGCCCTAACTCTTTCCGCAGATACTGCCGCCGCCTTCATTTAATTCTATTATCAGTTGTATAGCTGTCAGGAATTGAAATCAGAAAAATACAGAATAGTATCAGAATGAATTTAATTGATTTATATGTTTATAAGATTATCAAATAGTTTGATGAATGGCAAATAAAATCTCAGAATGCTTTCAGAATACTTCGGAAAGCATCCGGGCGCACGCCAAAAAAAGACGCATGCTGCGGCAGTTTGCTGCCATTGCATGCGTCTTGCGTACTCATTTATTTTAATCAGGCCGGCTGCTGCCGGCCTGATACTCTTAAAATCCGGCGGAAACAAAATCCGGCGGAAAAACTCCGGCCTGATTATCTGGCTGCTACAACCTCGATCTCAAGCAGTGCTGCCTTTGGAATAGCAGCTACCTGGAATGCGGCTCTTGCAGGATAAGGTGTCTTAAAGAACTCGCCGTAAACCTCGTTCATCGGAACGAAATTCTTGATATCGCTCAGGAAAACAGTGGTCTTTACTACATTGGAAAAGTCCATTCCTGCTTCCTTTAAGATCTCGCCGATGTTGTTAAGAGACTGTCTGGTCTGATCCTTGATATCATCGGATGGAAATGCACCTGTTGCCGGGTCAATCGGAAGCTGTCCTGAAACATATAAAAATCCATTTGCCTCGATTGCCTGTGAGTATGGGCCGATGGCTGCCGGTGCATGTGCTGTCTTGATTTCCTTATTCATTGGTTTATCTCCTTTTGCTTTTATAAAATTGTCTGATTGGTATCACGCTTATCAGAAGTATAAGCGCGGCAATTATTATAACACAGAACTATCCTGTGATTATAATCTTTCATATTTATAGCTGTTATAATCCAGATCTGTTTCCGCAGAAATCCAAAATCCGGCGGCATGGGAATCATACAGGCATGAATTTCTTTCTTCTGAGGAAATGTCCGCGGTTCTCAAGCAGAACCTTGCCTTCTCTTGCGGTCAGCCCGCCCCGCAGATAGACATCCTCGATGACGCCGCTGATCACAAGTCCCTCCAGCGGTGCGTAATCACACCTGGAAACCTGCGTTTCCTTTGTGATTGTCTTTGTGCGGGCCGGATCCAGAATCACAAGATCTGCGTCTGCGCCCTCTGCAATGATGCCCTTTTCCGGATAAAGTCCGTAAAGTCTGGCCGGATTCTCAGAAAGAACCTCGCACATCTTTTCCTTGCTGATTCTTCCTTTGGCTACACCCTCGGAATAAATGACCTCACCGCGGGTTTCCACACCCGGCATACCGCCCGGCAGCTTCCGGAAGTCGCCTCTGCCAAGTTCCTTCTGCTTTTCCGTGAATGCACAGTGGTCGGTCGAGACAGTCTGGATCTCTCCGTCCGCAATGGCCTTCCAGAGCGCTTCATTGTCGCTCTTCCTGCGGAGCGGCGGCGAAATGACATATTTTGCTCCCTCGAAGCCCGGGAGATCATAAAGATCCTGGGTCATCGTCAGATACTGCGGGCAGGTCTCCACAAAAACAGTCTGGCCCCGTTTCCTGGCTGCTCTGATTTCTTCCAGACCCTCCTCGCAGGTAAGATGCACATCCACTACCGGCGTGTCCACAACCTCGGCAATATGCAGAAGCCGGTTGATGGCCTCCGCCTCCGCTGCTGCCGGTCTTGATTTATAATGCGAGGAAACGCTCGCCAATGTCTCCCCTGCCGCAAGATCTTTCTGCAGCCCGGCGATCAGCCCGGAGTTCTCGCAGTGCACACCGGTAATACCGCCGACCTCTTTAAGCCGCTTCAGAATTTCATACAGTGTCTCGTCATCCACCTTTGTATCATATGTCATATAAAGCTTAAAGGTGCTGACACCCTCATCCATCATATTCTGGCACTGTTTCCTGGCTTCCTCATTCCAGTCTGTAATGGACATATGGATGCCGTAATCACAGGAACATCCGGCTGCAGCCTTGTCCTTCCAGTTTTTCAGTCCCTCCTCCAGCGTCTCGCCCGGATACTGGGTTCCGAAATCAATGATCGTCGTGGTACCGCCGCTCACTGCCGCACGGGTTCCGGAAGCAAAATCATCGCAGGTTACCGTACCTGCAACATGGAGATCAAAATGCGTATGTGCATCAATGAACCCAGGGAAAATCAGCTTGCCTGCTGCATCGACCCTTGTAAGCGCCGCACCCTCCTCCGATATAAGCCTTGCCTTCTCCGAAGCCGTACCTGTCCCAAAACGATTCTGCCCTGCGGCACCGGTTCTCTGTTCTGCCGTACCGGCGCCCTGCTCTGCGGCACCGGCCGGTGCTCCGTCTGTGCGGAAAATCCGGCGGATTTTCTCTCCGTCAATCAGGATGTCTCCGCGTAAGCTTTCCTTTGAACCA
>CAZPEW010000007.1:18749-25796 GCA_964585695.1 uncultured Lachnospiraceae bacterium | reverse complement strand
TGTGCAGGGACAGTTATTCCTCCCAGCTGATTGCAGAAACCGGGCAGGAATCAATTGCCTCCTGCACACTGTCTTTCTGTGCCTCGCTTACCTCGGAAAAACTCTCCGCCTTTCCCTCTTCATTCAGACGGAATATATCCGGTGCAATTCCTGTGCAAAGTCCGCATCCTATGCAGACATCCTGATCTACTTTAACTTTCATTTTCTGCCTCCTCAAAATACAACAACCAAAAGCATCTTAAACTGTTCCTTGCCGTAAACCGCATGCGGATGTCCCGCCGGCATCACAATGGACATACCCTCTTTAAGCTCATATTTCTGTCCGTCCACTGTAATTTCACCGACACCGTCCAGGCAGGTTACAAACGCATCCCCGCCGGATTCATGCGTACTGATTTCCTCTCCCTTTGCAAAAGAGAAAAGCGTGATGCTGAGTGCATCATTCTGCGCCAGCGTTCTGCTGACAACCTGACCCTCCTGATACTCCACCTGATCCTTTAAAACCAGTGCCTCCGCTTTACTGATATTTTTGATTTTATTCATTGCATGCTCCTTTCTCTGTCCTGAAATTCCGCCTTGCCCCGTCCGCAGTATCCGTCCGTGATTCACAAATCCGGCTTCACATGTCATGCTTCATACATCAGGTTTCACATGTCATGCTTCGCCGCGAATGCTTCCTTACCCGGATATCTGGCTGCCGCGCCGAGATCACTCTCGATCCTGAGAAGCTGATTGTATTTGGAAACCCGCTCACTCCTCGACGGTGCACCGGTCTTGATCTCCCCGGTATTGAGTGCTACGGAAAGATCCGCAATGGTCGTATCCTCCGTCTCGCCCGAGCGATGGGATACAATTGCAGTATATCCTGCTTTATGAGCCATCCTGACTGCTTCCAGCGTCTCGGAAACCGTACCGATCTGGTTCAGCTTGATCAGAATTGAATTGCCGCAGCCGAGACGGATTCCTTTGGAAAGGCGCTCCGTATTGGTCACAAAAAGATCATCTCCTACCAGCTGGATCCTGCTGCCGAGCTCCTCTGTCATCTTCTGCCAGCCTTCCCAGTCCTCCTCATCAAGACCATCCTCAAGAGACCAGATCGGATACCTGGACGTAAGATCCTTCCAGTGTGCAATCAGTTCTTCCGATGTATAGGTCTTACCGCTCTTCGGAAGGAAATACTCTCCCCTGCGGGAGCCTTTCCATTCGCTTGCAGCTGCATCCATGGCCAGTGCAAAATCTCTGCCCGGTACATATCCGGCCTTTTCCACTGCCTCAAGGATATACCGGACAGCCTCCTCATCATCGGCAAGGTCCGGCGCAAAACCACCCTCATCACCGACCGCAGTTGCAAGTCCTCTGGACTTTAAAATAGCCTGCAGCGCATGATAAACCTCCGTACACCAGCGGAGCCCCTCGGAAAAGTCCGGTGCGCCGACCGGCATGATCATAAATTCCTGGACATCAACTGTATTGGCCGCATGTACACCGCCGTTCAGTATATTCATCATTGGTACCGGCAGCCGGTTGCCCTGCACACCGCCGAGGAAGCGGTACAGCGGCATCCCGAGAGACTGCGCTGCCGCACGCACACAGGCAATGGAAACAGCCAGAATGGCATTCGCACCGAGCTTTGATTTGTCCCTGGTACCGTCCGCCCGGAGCATAGCCGCGTCCACTGCATAAATATCCGATGCATCCATTCCGTGCAGCACGGTATTGATCGTTCCGCTGATATTCTGAGCCGCCTTAAGAACGCCCTTGCCGCCGAATCTCGTCTTATCTCCGTCACGGAGCTCCAGCGCTTCAAACTCACCGGTGGAAGCTCCGCTCGGTGCCGAACCTCTTGCTGCCGTTCCGTCTTTAAGCGTAACTTCTGCCTCCACGGTCGGATTGCCTCTCGAGTCAATGATTTCTCTTCCGATTACCTTTTCAATATCGAAACCTTTCATTTCTGCACCTCTTTCTCATAATCTGACTATAAAAGGCTCTCGAATGCATCCTGATCGCAGATCCTGATATCTCTTCCCGCGATTCTGAGGATTCCTTCTTTTGCCATGCTGCTGAGTTCTCTTGAGAGCGAGGGTCTTGTGACATGCAGAAAATCCGCCAGCTCTTCTCTTGTAAAATCAAGCCGGATTCTGCCGTCCGCTCCCTCTTTCTCAAACAGAAAACGTCCGATCTTCTCCCGCAGGGTCTGCCCGCCCAGAATACGGAGCCTTACATTCATGCGGTAGGCTTTCTCTGCAAAAATTCCAAGCAGATTTTTCTGCAGCGCCCGGACAAGCGCCTCTGCATGTACCTGTGTATTAAAAAACATGCGCTGGTCAATAGAAAAAACAGTAGTCTGGCGGACCGCTTCCGCATACATGTCGTACTGCGGGCACTCCATAAAAGTATAGACCTCACCGAAAAGTTCTCCCGGCACCTTTACATCCGTAAGAATCATGCGGATCCCGTGCGGCGTATCTTTTCCGATCAGAATCTCTCCCGAAACCAGGAGAAGCACCTCCCGCGGCACAGCCCCCTCCCGGAAAACAAAATCTCCCTTCTCATACACCCTGACCTTTGCAAAACGGCAGCGCAGGATTTCCTGTATCTCCCCGTCATCAAGTCCCTTTAAGAGACTGCAGTTCTTTAACGTATCCAGCATTCGCATCCGATCCTGCATCGTTTTCCTCCTCTGCACATTTTCATTATACCTGTATCTGCAGAAAATTCCGTAACATATGTTACAATTTCAGCATAAATGATGCAGAATTCTCTTCCTGATTTTCTATGCAAAATAGCTCCGGCAGAATTTGATAAAGCCGGCAACATCACTGTACATGTACTGATTCCGTTTCCACATAAGAACCGTGTCAAAAAGCACTCCCGGGGTGAGCGGCAGTGCTATGACATCCGGGTCCTCCTCGATCAGCGATTCCAGCAGAAATGCGCCCGCTGTTCCGTCCGAAATAAAGTGACGGATCATGCTCAGCTGACTCGAATACAGAAGCACATTCGGACGCTGGTGTTTGGCTGCGAACATCTGCAGGATCACCTTGGTCGGCGCGGAATCCTCTGTAAACAGGACCAGCGGTTCCTCCTTCAGCATGGATATGCTTACGGATTTCTCTCCCGCAAGGCGGTGTTTACGGCTGACACAGAACATCAGTCTGGACTGTCCGAGCTTCAGCGTCTCAAAGCGGCTGTCCGGCGGCAGATTCAGTGTGGCCATGGCAAGATCCAGTTCTCCCTGATCGAGCAGGCGATCTGCCTGCAGAGAGCCGCACTCAATAATGGAAAGGTTGATTTCCGGATGCCTGGCACGGTAGGCTTTATAAAGCTGCGGAAAAAAAGCAGTTCCGGACATCGGCGGGACACTCAGCCGGAACAGATTTTTGTTTTTGCCGAGATCATGCATTTTCTGCGAGAGCTCATCAAATTTTCCGAGCAGACTGTCCGCCTGCTCCAGCAAAAAACTCCCCTCCGCGGTAAGCACGAGTTTCTTTCCCTCCCGCCGGAACAGATTGATATTAAATTCCTCCTCAAGCTCCCGGATCGTTGCCGATACGGAGGGCTGAGAAATATGTATGTATTCTGCGGCCTTTGTCACACTCTGGAACTGACAGACCGCCTGAAACTGCTGCAGCTTTGCAATAGTCATCTGACCGCCTCCGATTCATAGTTTAAACCTATGTTTATAGATTTTATATATATTTTACCTTTTTGTAAAGGCTTCTTATAATGGAATCATATTTTTGAAGCAGACAGCTTCAGATGAAGCACAATCATCCTTTTTTACAGGAGGCAGCAATGGATTATCGTAAAGAACATGATGCACTCGGGGAGGTTCTGGTTCCTTCAGATCGCCTGTGGGGTGCACAGACACAAAGAAGCTTTGAGAATTTCCCGATCGGCAGCGACCGGATGCCGGCAGAAGTAATCCGCGCCTTTGCGGTTTTAAAAAAAGCGGCAGCGGAAACCAACCGGAAACTCGGCAGGCTGGATGACAGGCGGGCAGGTCTCATCTCAGAAGTCTGCGATGAGATCCTTGCCGGCAGACTGGATGCAGAGTTTCCGCTCTCTGTCTGGCAGACCGGCAGCGGCACGCAGACCAATATGAATGTAAACGAGGTAATCGCAAACCGCGGAAATGCCATCGCCGGAGAGAAGCTTCTCCACCAGAACGACACCGTCAATATGTCCCAGAGCTCGAATGATACCTTCCCAACTGCCATGCACATCGCAGCAGCCACAATCCTCCAGCAGGATCTGATTCCGGCACTCCGGAAAATGATCGATACCTGTCTCCTCCTGGAAGCCGCCAACAAGGATATCATCAAAATCGGCCGTACGCATCTGCAGGATGCAACGCCGATCCGTTTCTCGCAGGAAATCTCCGGCTGGCGCGGCATGCTTGAGAATGCGCTCGCAGAGATCGGGCTTTCCTGCAGCGGCCTTTACAGGCTGGCGCTCGGCGGTACCGCTGTCGGTACAGGTCTCAATGCACCCCGGGGCTTTGACACGGCCGTGGCTGCCGAGATCAGTGCGCTCACCGGTCTCCCGTTCTGTACGGATCCCAATAAATTCCATGCGCTGACCGCCAAAGATGACCTGGTTTTTGCGCACGGTGCGCTCAAGGCACTCGCTGCCGACATGATGAAAATTGCGAATGATGTCCGCTGGCTGTCCTGCGGTCCCCGCTGCGGTATCGGTGAGATCCGTATCCCGGAAAACGAGCCGGGTTCTTCCATCATGCCCGGCAAGGTCAATCCGACCCAGTGCGAATCCATGACAATGGTTGCTGTTCAGGTCATGGCTGGCGATGCCGCAATCGGCTTTGCCGCATCCCAGGGTAACTTCCAGCTCAATGTGTTCATGCCGGTCATCATTTACAATTTCCTGCATTCGGCACGGCTTGAAGCTGATTCCCTCAATTCTTTCAATACCCGCTGCTTTGCCGGCATCAAGGCCAACAAAGAAGTCATGGACCGGAATCTGCACCGCTCGCTCATGCTCGTCACCTGCCTGAATGCGACCATCGGCTATGAGAATGCCGCCCGTGCCTCAAGGCTTGCCTTTGAAAAGAACCTGTCCTTAAAAGAAGCGGTACTGGAACTCGGACTCCTCCCGGAAGCAGAATTTGACCGCCTGGTCCGCCCGGAAAACATGGTTTAAAATACATATACACACATATAAACATACAAAGGAGAATATTATGGATTACGCAAGTGAGTCACTGAAACTGCATTATGAACTGAAGGGAAAACTTGAAGTTACGCCAAGAGCAAAGGTGGATTCCAAGGAGGCGCTGTCTCTTGCCTATACACCGGGTGTTGCCCAGCCATGTCTTGAAATCCAGAAGGATGTAACAAAGAGTTTTGAACTGACACGCCGCTGGAACACGGTTGCTGTTGTAACAGACGGTACCGCCGTCCTCGGTCTCGGAGATATCGGCCCGGAAGCCGGCATGCCGGTTATGGAAGGCAAATGTGTCCTGTTCAAGGCATTCGGCGGCGTGGATGCCATCCCGCTCTGCATCCGCAGTAAGAATGTCGATGACATTGTCAATACCGTAGCACTGCTGGCAGGCTCCTTCGGCGGTGTAAACCTCGAGGATATTTCCGCACCGCGCTGCTTTGAAATCGAGAAAAAACTCAAGGAAAGATGCGATATTCCGATCTTCCACGATGACCAGCATGGCACAGCCGTTATCACACTGGCCGGTCTCCTCAACGCACTGAAGCTTGTCGGCAAAAAGATTGAGGACGTAAAAATCGTAACTTCCGGCGCAGGTGCTGCAGGTATCGCCATCATCAGACTTCTGATGAGCATGGGTCTTAAGAATGTCATCATGACAGACCGCAAGGGTGCAATCTATGAGGGCAGAGAAGGTCTCAATCCTGTTAAAGAGGAAATTGCCCATATCACAAATTTCAACCGGGAAGCCGGTCCGCTTTCCAAGGTAATCGAGGGTGCTGATGTGTTTATCGGTGTTTCCGCACCGGGTACGCTTACAAAGGAAATGGTACAGACGATGGCCAAAGATGCCATTATTTTTGCCTGTGCAAATCCTACACCGGAGATTTTCCCGGATGAAGCAAAGGCAGGCGGTGCTGCCGTGGTTGCAACCGGCAGAAGTGATTTCCCTAACCAGGTAAACAACGTCCTTGCATTCCCGGGCATCTTCCGCGGCGCACTGGATGTACGTGCCAGAGATATCAATGACGAGATGAAGGTAGCTGCTGCAAGAGCACTGGCAAGCCTCGTTTCGGATAAAGAACTGAATGCCGATTACATCCTCCCGGCAGCTTTTGATCCGCGTGTAAAGGACACCGTTGCCGCCGCTGTCGCAGAAGCAGCAAGAAAAAGCGGCGTGGCACAGATCTGAGCCCCGGATCCGGCCTCAGTCAGCATAAGGATTGATCCGGCGTCGCATCATCAGATATGCATTATCAGATAGGTATCATCAGCAGCGGCAGATTCCGGCAGACAGCAAACAGAATGTATGCCGCTGCAATGCCCCAGAGAATCCTGCTGCTGACAGGCACACGGAAGTGTCCGGTACGGATATAGGCTGCTGTGCCTCCTGCAAAAATAAAGAAAAACAGCGGCAGCAGAACGAAGCTGAGCGGATTGTAAAGAAATGCTTCCCGGAAATGTCCCCTGAGGAGTGCTGCTGCCATCCTGGTATTGCCGCAGCCTGGGCACTGGAACCCCGTAATAAAATGAATCGGACAGGGAATTCCGATTCCATACTGCAGATACAGAAAAAGCAGGCCTGCGCCGGAAATTCCAAGCAGACCTGCTTTTTTTATTCTTTTTATATATGCCTGATGCTCCATTCCATCCTCTTTATGAAACGTACTTCCGGGTCGGAATCTGAAACCGGGCCGGAAATGCATTGCCGGATCAGAAATTGGTCTGCGGGCCTTCCGGAACCTCCGCAACCTTGTTGAGCTCGCTCTGCATGATTGCCAGACTCACAATCGGAATAAACATCATGAGAAGACAGAACAGCAGCGGATTATCCGAATTTACCGTTCCGCCGTTTTTTGTCTGAAT
>CAZPEW010000007.1:2209-18739 GCA_964585695.1 uncultured Lachnospiraceae bacterium | reverse complement strand
ATACTGATCTTCTGCCCCGCCTTATAACCCCAGTATATACCGAAAATGTTGCAGGTTACAATGTCCAGGAGAACCACCATCGGACCATTGCTGTCTCCTGTCGCACCGGAAGCCTGGTTCAGATCATCCGCAATCATGGCCATCCATACAAGCTGGAAAATCCCGCAGGTGACCAGAGACAGAATAATATAAAGCGGAACACTGCGCTGACTGATTTTACGATTCATCATTTCCCCCTTTTATGCTGTTCATTAACCGACAAAAACGCCTGTTACCTCCTTTATAGAACTTATTGGCGCTGCTGTCAATGCCCGGCAGCGGTTTCTGCCGGCGTTTCTGCCGGTTTAAGCTCCCTGACAATTCTGCGGATCACAAACCTGTAGGAAATGCCTGTAAAAAGCGCCGCTGCAACCCAGGCCGCCGGATCGCAGGTCGCCGCAAGTGTATAACTGTATAAGCGCATGGCTATAACCGCAACCAGCAGCCTTGCCCCCAGCTCCACAACACCGCCCATCATCGGAAGGAAACCATAGCCGCAGCCCTGCATGGCATTGCGGAATACAAAAATATAGCTGAGCGGAATATAGAAAACAAGGCATATATAAAGGTAGGTCCGCGCCCAAGGGATCAGTTCTTCGATCGAAACGTCTCCTGCAAAAAACAGTCCGAGCATCGGGCGGTAGAGCACAGCTACGAGAAGTGCAGCCACTGCCGCATAAACGGTATCCACAATAATGGCTGCACGGACACCCTGCCGGATTCTGTCAGAATCCCGTTTGCCGTAATTCTGCCCGCAGTAGGTCGCCATTGCCTGTCCCATGGCAGGCATTCCCTGAATCAGCAGGCTCTGCAGCTTGGAAGCCGCGGTGTACGCCGCAACAGCTGTCGAGCCGAAAAGATTGATTGCTGCCTGCATGATCATTGTGCCGGAGGCTGTAATTGCAAACTGCAGCGCCATCGGCACTCCGATGACCATCTGCCTGTGCGTATCCGGGCGGTTCAGCTTCCAGTCAGATTCTCCCGGCCAGAGAACCGGTACCCGGGTGCGGATGTAAATGAGACAGAGCACCGCAGATATCCCCTGTGAGAGCACCGTTGCGTATGCGGCACCTGCAACTCCCATATGGAAGAGAATGATAAAAGCCAGATCCAGGATAACATTCAGTCCGGCACTGAACATCAGGAAATACAGCGGAATCCGGCTGTTTCCCACAGATCTCAGATAGGAAGAAAACAGATTGTAAAATACAGATGTGACAAGGCCTCCGCAGATGATGCTGATATACCGCAACGCATCCGGAAAGATATTCTCCGGAGTATTCATAAGCTTAAGAAGAGGCCGCATCAGCGAAACGCTGATCAGCGTAATCACCACGGAAACAATCAGCGACAGCAGAATTCCATTGGCAACAGAACGCTTGACACGGCTGTTGTTTCCTGCACCGTAGCACTGTGAAGTCAGAACCGTAAAACCGGTCGTAAGCCCCTGCGCAAATCCCAGCACCAGAAACATGATGCTGCCGGTGGAACCGACTGCAGCCAAAGCCTCCTCACTGACAAACCGGCCGACAATAATCGTGTCTGCCATGTTGTAAAGCTGCTGGAAAATATTTCCCATCATCAGCGGGATCAGAAATTTAAGTATAATCGGGAGCGGACGTCCCTTTGTCATATCAACTTCCAAAATACAGCCTCCTCTTATAAAGCACGTACATTCATACAGCAACTCTCCGCTCTCTGTCAAGCGCTTCCGGAAACTTCTCTGTATTTCCGGAAAAAGGTATGTTAAAATAGCGCTGACTGGTAATTTTTCTTACGAACAGGAGTCTCCCATTGAATTTTTCATTGCTTCACAAATACAAAAAAGACCTGTATTTTTTTGCAGGTCTTTTTATCTTTATTGTTGCTTCTTTTCTGATTTTCATGCTGCTGCGTCCTGAAGGCAGCGGAAACCAGGCTGTCATCTCCTGTGCGGATACGGTACTGATAAAAGTTCCCCTCCAAAAGGATGCGCAGTACCTCTTTAAGGATGGTTCCGTTTCCGAGGTATCCGCCGGCTACAGCATTGAAACGGATCCGGAGGCTGCCGGTCATTCCCTGAATCTGATTATCATAAAAAGCGGCACGGTATCTGTAGCAGAGGCAAACTGTGCGGATCATATCTGTGTACAGACAGGAAGCATTGCGGCAGACGGCGACGGAAAGGTGATTGCCTGTCTTCCCCACAGGCTGGTCATTACTGTGGAATAATGCAGGACTTCCTGCAGTGCCGGAATCTCCGCTGCAGCCCATGTCCGTTTCGGCTCATTTCCGCTGCAGCCCATGTCCGTTTCGGCTCATTTCTGCGGTACCGTTTCTCTGCATTCTGCGTTTCTTACAGCATCCTGCAGCGTTTTAAGAAGAAGCTCCGGATCTATCGGTTTGGACAGATGTACCGTCATGCCGCTCTCCTGCGCTTTCCTGACGTCATTCGTATACGCATCTGCTGTTAGTGCTATAATCGGAATTCCTGCAGCGTCCGGATGGTCCGAGGCACGGATCGCCTTTGCCGCGGAATATCCATCCATGACCGGCATCCGGATATCCATCAGAATCGCGGAAATTTCTCCTTTCCCTGATTTCATAAACCGTTCCGTTCCCTCTCTGCCGTTTACCGCCGGTATAACGGAAATTCCGTTTTTCTCCAGTATGGCAGTTGCAATCTCCCGGTTCATTTCATTATCCTCGCAAAGGAGGATTCTGCGTCCCTCCAGACGGACCGGTTTCTCCTCTGCCTTCCGCTCTGCGCCATCGCTGCGGAGGACCTTTTGGAAATCAAGATGCACAATAAATTCGGTGCCCTTGCCGAGTCTGCTTTTTACTTCAATGCGCCCATGCATCAGATCAATAAGCCGCTTTACAATAGAGAGCCCGAGACCGGATCCTCCGATCCCGGCTGTCTGTTCATTGCGCTCCTGCGAGAACGGTTCATAGATTTTTGAAAGAAAATCCTGCGAAATACCGACACCGTTATCCCGGACAGTCAGTCTGTAATAAATCCTGTCGTCTGTTTCCCTCTCACATTCCGCGGAAAACAGCACCTCACCGCCCTCCGGCGTAAATTTGGCCGCGTTGCTCAGGAGATTGATGAATATCTCCTCAATGCGCATCGCATCCGCCTGGATGACAGTATGCACTTCTTTTGCGCTCTCAAAAACCAGATGTATTTTTTTGGCATCCATCAGCGGCCTCACGGCTGTCAGAATCCCATCTGCCACCGTGTCTCCCGGCACCGGTGCCGGGTGCAGCGTGGTAACTCCATTCTCGATCTTCTGCAGATCCAGAGTGGAATTGATCAGCGCAAGCAGTGTTTCGCCGGCTGCACTGATCTTTTTAAGATAATCGGTGCGGACTTCCATGGAATCCGTTTCCAGCGCCAGTCTGTCATACCCCAGAATCGCATTCAGCGGCGTACGCATATCATGACTGACATTGGAAATAAAGTTGGACTTTGACTCATTGGCCTTTTCCGCTGCTTCCAGCGCCCCGGCCAGCTTCTTGTTGGCCTTTTCTATTTCACGCTGTACCCGCAGTTCCTCTCTCGCGGTCTCATCGACATTGCGGGCTGTCATAATCGCATAGTGCCCCTTTTCATCCGTACGGGTACGCACAATACGCATCTCAAAATACTGCATGCCTCTCATCGGTGTAACCTGGTAGCGATAAGAATATCCTGCCTCCTGCGCAAGCCGTTTCTTCATATAATCACAGGAAGAAATCCTGAGCATGACTTCCCGGTCCTCTTCCCTGACCATTTCATTTACAAACTTCTGCATCGCCGCCTGAAAAGGCAGATTTCTGTATGCATAATCATACAGATCCTCATTAACCACATTATTGGCCTGCAGAATCATGAAGGTATCTGCATCCAGATCAATATGGTAAATGGCATTGTAATCCTGTACCAGTGTCTTGACCATATCATCCTGCTTTTTCAGCGCGGTCTGCTGGCGCACAATATCCTCTATGAAACGGGCAGCGATAATGCATTCGCTGCCGTCCTGGGCATCACTTACATCAATAAAGCTGATTTCCGTCGGACAGTTCCGCCCCTGATACATATGATGCGCTGTCACAGTATATGTACCGCTTGCCGCCAGTTTCCTGCGGATTTCCTCTGCTGCAAGCTGTTTTTCCGCTTCGGCGCGCTCCTGCAGGAGGACATACTGGCTGCAGTAAAAATCCAGGAAATCCCGGTAGGTATTGGATCTGGACAGCGTCTGCGAAAGCAGCGGAACCACAGGTTCCGATATATGGGAAATCTCCACACGGTCCCTGGCAAAATCCGCTACAAGCACCGCAAAATAATCCTTGGCAAATACCTTGATCAGATAATTCAGTTTTTTTCTTAAATTCAGCTGACTGTCCGTTTCCCGGCTGCTCTCCGCTGACATGTCCATGTTCCCGTCTGAAAGCTTATTCGGCATTTTTTCTCCTGCAGATACTTTGTAAATTCAGAAATACATATACTGCCTGTACGCTATATGACAGGCATTCACATCTTAACATTTTCACACCGTAAGTTCTACACTTCTCACACAAAAAAGGTACGGATTAAGCTGAAACCGCTCATATCCGCACCTCCATATAAAACACAGCCTGATTATGCAGCCATACCGGATGCAATAATCCGTCCCATGCGCTGGAAAAAGGCAAGCTTCTTTTTACGTCTCTCTCTTTCCTTTATGATCTGATACAAAAGAAATACTGCAGAGACAGACAGTATGTATCCTACAATACGAAGTTCAAATATCGCCGATACGGAACATATCAGTCCCAGTATAAGCATAACCATTGCTACCAGTTCAAATGTCCTTAAATTCATCCTCATGATGCTGCCTCCTGATTTCCTTAAGCTGAAGACAGTATAACACAAGTACGTTTGTTTTGCAAACACATGTTTTGCAAATATATGTTCTCTGAACGGATGTTTTCCTGTTCTTTTGTTCCGGGACATCAGTTCTTATGAATGTACATATTGTTAAATATTTGACAATCGCAGGCAGCTGTGCAATTCTGTTCTCCGTTGCATCCGGTATCTGCTTTTTCCGGCTGCTGAAGACATCTGCTTTTTGATAAAGCCCTGCACATTTATATCCGGCATTATCTTTTCTTCCGGGAGGATAGGAATGAATTCTGAAAACAAGCTGTTCTGGCTTCCTGCTGCAATGTTTCTTTTTCTTGTAACGGCAATGACTTTTGCCTCTGTTTTCCTTGCAGAAAAGGAAATTATCTTCCCCGAGGTTGCAGCCATTGCTGCCGGTGCGCTTCTTTCACCAAAGCTCTGCTGGCAGACAGACCGGCGGAGAATCTTCATATCTATTATGCTGTGCGCTCTCCTCGGCATGCTGATCGTGCGCTTCCTGCCGGGTTCTGCTGCCTTTAAGATGACTGTCGGCTATGCACTCAGCCAGCTTCTGCTCCTTTTATCCGGCACCAGCTTTGTCCCGATGATCTCCGCTATGGTACTTCCGGTTCTTCTGAATACAGCCACCCCGCTTTATCTGGTTTCAGCAGCCGTATTTACCGCACTTGTGCTTTTCTTCAGCTTCCTCCTCGAAATCAGCGGGCTGCGCCCGGCAGTGCGCTATGTACCGCTTGCGGCGCCGGACACCGCCAGCTTCCGGGATCTGTTTTACCGTACACTGATTGCCGGCGCTGTCATTGCTGCCGCGCAGTCCCTGCATCTTCCTTTTATCGCTGCACCGCCGCTTCTTGTTGCCTTTACAGAATTTGCAAAGCCGGGCAGCAAGGCTGTTAAAAATCCGCTTCCGGTTGTACTGTTTATTGCGCTTTCCGCTGCATCCGGTTCCGTGCTCCGGCTTTTTCTCACAGAAAAAGAAGGTCTGCCGCTGTTCTTAAGTGCTGCCGCGGCATCCCTTCTCTATATTGTCCTGCTTTATAAAACCAGACTGTTTATCCCGCCGGCCGGTGCCGTTATGCTCCTTGCCATGCTGGTCCCTGCGGACCGTCTCCTCATCTACCCGGTTCTCATCCTTACCGGCTGCGGCATTTTCATGCTGTCTGCAATGGGACTTGACCGGATCCGGAATCGCAGATCTCCTGTTCCGTCTCAGGCACCTTCCGCGGCACCCATGATCACGATACCGATAACCGCAAGCAGAATTGCAAAATACTGTCTGCCGGAAAGCTTTTCCTTCAGAAAGATTCTTGCCCAGATCACGGAAAACATACAGTAGGAGGAAATCAGCGGTGCGGATGCTATTGCATTGGCACCGATTGCAAAAATATAGGCAAACTGTCCTGCTGTTTCACAGATGCCGGCGAGAAGCTTCGGTGCCTCACGATGCACCGTAAGCTTCTCTTTTTTTATAAGACAGACATAAATGAAAGCCAGAATACCCAGGAAAAGGAATGTATACTCGTATGCAACATTCGCGGAATCCTCATTCAGCTTTTCCAGGACAATGGCATCTGCGAATGTCCCCAGCCCGTCAATGATACAGTAAAAGATCGGAAAGAAAATGGCAATAAAGCTGTCGACATATTTCCGGTCCGGCTGCTCGCCCTTTGCGGCGCGTTCCTGATCCTCTTTTTTCTTCTGCAGCCAGGAAAGGAGATAAATGGCTGCGAGAATCAGCGCCACGGCAAACAGCTGGCTTCCGCTCAGGAGCTGCTTCAGGAAAACATAGCACAGGATGGAAGCTACCGCACCGGAAGAATTGCAGATCGGTGTGGATACGGAGAGCTCGATATAGCGGAGCCCGATATAGCCGAGAACCATTGCCAGAATATACAGGAAGGAAACCGGCAGATACTGCAGCATCACTCCCATGCTGAAAGGTGTACCTGCAATAAATACCTCATAGCTGGCATGAAGTCCCATTACAAGACCGACTGCCATCACCATCTTCCAATGGCTGTTTTTATCATCCGGTCTGGAACCCAGCTTTGAAAAGAAATCCGAGCCGCTCCAGAAAAGGATTGCGACCAGTGAAAGCCAGAACCACATACTTTATCCCCCTGAAATTATGCCATCATGCCTGAAAGAATGCTGTTTACAAGCTTGCCGTCGGCCTTGCCCTTTACCAGCGGCATCAGATTTTTCATGATTGCGCCCTTATCCTTTGCGGTCGGCTTCTCGATACCGAGCGTGCCGAGCACAGACAGAATCGTCTCACGGATCTGCTCCTCCGACATATCCTCCGGTGCAAAGCGCTTCAGAATCTCAATCCGCTTCCGGGTCGGCTCAATGATATCTGTTCTGTCCTTGGGTGCCGAATCGATGGTCTCCTGGAGGATCCGGATTTCCTTCTTTACAATACTGTTTTCCTCTTCCTCCGTGAGATCCGCTCTCTTGTCAATGGCTACATTCTTTAATGCAGTCAGAAGCTCGGAAGCTGCGTCCTTGGTTTCTTTGTCCTTATCCTTCATTGCCTGCATCATAACTTTCCTTACTTCGTCTATTTTACTCATTTTCATGCCTCCGCTTTTATAATCGTTATGTACCGGTAAGATACATACCAGCTTATTTTAGACCGATAGCGGACGTTTTTCAAGGCAATCGACAGTTCCTTGATTTTATGGTAAAATAAGATGTTTTAAATTTTATCAATAAGACGAATCAGATGAGAAACCGGAGATGTAGTTCATCTCCCGGAAATCGGAGGAATAAAATGGCAGATTATGTAAAAAGAGCCAATGAAAAAATGATGCTTGCACTGGCTGCATTAAAGGAAACACAGTCAGACAAGGCACAGAATACAATGATGGCAGAAATGGCGTCAAATGCACGCTTCATTCTCCCGGTCATGGTGACCGGCAAAACCGCTGAGGACAGAAAGATGAGCTTCGGCGTTACCTCCAACAAGGAAGGCAACCACTTCTTCATGCTTTTTACAGACCGTGACAGACTGAGAGACTGGAGCCGGGGCAAAAAGACAGAAACCGTCACCTACGATTTTTCCGAATGTGCCGCTCTCGCGATCGGCGACAGCCGTATCTCCGGTTTCATCCTGAATCCGGGTACGGACAATCTGCTGATCGGGAGAAAGATGATCGAGGATCTGAGAGCGCAGTCTCTCGGCATTAAAAACGGCATGACACCGGATGCAGTACAGACAGAGGAAAACGTAAGCTACAAAGATCCGGATGACAGTGCAAGAGACCTCATCCAGGCACTGCGCGGGTACCTGCGTTCCGATCATAATGTTGCAGAGGCATGGCTCCGGGAGATGAACCGGAACGGACAGGATGTCTATCTTGTGGTCGTACGCCATGTCGGTTCCATGGATCCTACCTTTACCAATATCATGAAAACCGCAAAGGATTATCTGCACGGCAAGGGTCTTGCCCTGCTTTCCGCCCGCTCTTCTGCCGCTCCAAAGGCAATTGAGAGTGCTGAGCCGTTCTACAGAAAACCGTTTTCCGTTGTAGAGTGAGCAGCCGGTCATGAAACAGAAACCGGCATCTCTGCAAAGGGAACTGAAGCTTACACATGCGGATCATGAATTCCCGCCGCTGTTTGACAAGGATTCGGAGGTACTGATCCTCGGATCTTTCCCCTCGCCCAGATCCAGACAGCAGGCTTTTTATTACGGGCACCCGCAGAACCGCTTTTTCCGGGTTCTGGCAGCTGTTTTAAAGGAGCCTCTGCCGCTGACTGTCGAGGAGAAACGCAGTATGCTGCTCCGGCATCATATCGCACTGTGGGATACCATCGAGTCCTGCGATATCTGCGGGGCAAGCGATGCTTCCATCCGGAATGCCGTGCCCACGGATCTCCCATGGCTCCTCAGAAATACCCGCATCAGAAAGATTTTCACAACCGGTGCAACCGCGCAGACATACTATGAGAAGCTGCATTATCCTTGTACAAAAATTCATGCAATCCGGCTGCCTTCCACGTCTCCGGCAAACTGTGCCGTGTCTCTTGAAACGCTCACAGAACGCTATCAGGCCATTTCCGAGGCATTGTCGGAGGATTCCGGCAATCGTTAAAAAAATAATTTTTCATTTCCGGATGGATAGAAACTTAACTTACATTGACTTTAAATTCCCTTCTGCTACCATGAGGATGTTACGGTTCATGGTTGTCAGAAGGGAGTTTTATTATGGCTGTTCATGTTATCAATGAGGCAAACCGCTGCCTGCAGTGTAAAAATCCAAGATGCCGTGTCGGCTGTCCGATCCATACAAATATTCCGGAAATGATCCGGCTTCTAAAGGAAGACCAGATTATTGACGCTGCTGAAATGCTGTTTTCCAATAATCCGCTCTCCATGATCTGCTCGCTTGTATGCGATCACGAGAAACAGTGCGAGGGGCACTGTATCCGCGGCATCAAGGAGTCGCCGGTTCATATTTCTTCCATAGAAAACTATATTTCCGATTCCTGCTTCGAGCGTATCAAAATCGATATGAAGGAGCCGAACGGAAAAAAAGTCGGCGTCATCGGTGCAGGTCCTGCCGGCATTACGATCGCACTGGTTCTGGCCTCCCGCGGCTATAAAATCACCGTATTTGAGGGACATGACAAAATCGGCGGTATCATGCGCTACGGCATCCCGGAATTCCGTCTGCCGAAGTCCATCCTCGACCGCTATTATAAAAGGATGCGGGAGCTTGGAATCCTCTTCCGTCCTAATTTCAATATCGGCGGCTCCACCAGCATCCAGGATCTCCTGAATGACGGCTATAAATCCATCTTTGTAGGTACCGGCGCATGGCGTCCGCGTTCCTTAAAGATTCCTGGCGAGACATTCGGGAATGTCTGTTACGGCATCAACTATCTGAACAGCCCGGATGCCTATGATCTCGGCAGGTCCGTCATCATCATCGGCGCCGGCAACGCGGCCATGGATGTGGCAAGAACCGCAATCCGTCACGGCGTACGCGACGTGATTGTCTATTCCGTAACAGAAGTGCCGGCAGCATCTCCAAAAGAAGTGGAATACGCCAAGCTGGACGGTGTCCGCTTCAAATATCTCCGTACCGTAACCGAAATCAAGGATGACGGCGTCATCGCCGCAGATGTTGCCTGGGATGCAGACGGAAAGATGTCCGTATTAAAGGAAACATCACATTTTGTACCATGCGACCACGTCATCATCTCCATCTCGCAGGTTCCGCAGGACCGTCTTGTTTCCCGCGACAAGGAACTTAAATTAAATGACAAGGGACGTCTTGCAACGGATGAGCACGGCGAAACCACCATGCCGGGCGTCTTTGCCTCCGGTGATGTTGTCACCGGCGCAAAAACCGTAGTAGAGGCCGTCCACTTCTCAAAGATGATCGCTGACCAGATGGATGCCTATATGCAGGAAGAGGAGCATGCATGAACGGCTGATGCCATCTCTCTTACATAATCACTGACCGGCTTTACGGAGTCCTTTCCGTACTGCGCAATCAGCTTCATAATGGCAGACCCGACGATGGCACCATCGCTCAGGGCTGCCATTTTTCCTGCCTGCTCCGGTGTGGATATTCCAAAGCCGACCGCACACGGTCTGTCTGTATTTGCCTTGATATGGCGGACAATCGCTGCAATATCTGTCCTGATCTCCGAACGTACACCGGTCACGCCCAGTGAGGATACCACGTAGATAAACCCGCCCGCATCCTTTGCGATTTCCGCGATTCTGTTATCGGATGTCGGCGCAATCAGCGAAATCAGATCCACGCCGTACTTTCTGCAGACGGTATCAAATTCCTCCTTCTCCTCAAACGGTACATCCGGGAGAATCAGCCCGTCAATGCCGCATTCGCTGCAGCGGCTTAAGAAGCGGTCGCTTCCGTAGGAAAAGACGACATTCGCGTAGGTCATAAAAACAAGCGGAATGGAAATGTCCTTCCGGAGCTCTGCAACGAAAGCAAAAATTTTATCTGTCGTAACACCGCCTGCGAGTGCCCTGACATTCGCCTCCTGGATCACCGGTCCCTCTGCCGTCGGATCGGAAAACGGAATGCCGAGCTCGATGAGATCTGCACCGTTTTCTGCCATGGCACGGACAAGCTCCCCTGTCTTTAAAAGATCCGGATCACCGCAGGTGATAAACGGAATAAATGCCTTATGGTTCCTGAATGCTTCTTGTATGCGGCTCATGCTTCAATGTCCTCCCCTCTGAAACGTGCAACGGAAACGCAGTCCTTATCGCCCCTGCCGGATATGGTGATCACGATGATCTTGTCCTTGTCCATCGCCGGTGCCAGCTTCATGGCCTCGGCAACGGCATGTGCACTCTCGATCGCCGGAATGATGCCCTCTGTACGGGACAGATATTCGAATGCATCCACAGCCTCCTGATCGGTAATGGCCACATATTCTGCTCTCCCGATATCATGGAGATATGCATGCTCCGGTCCGATGCCCGGATAATCAAGCCCTGCGGAAATGGAATAAACCGGTGCGATCTGTCCGTATTTATCCTGGCAGAAATAAGATTTCATGCCGTGGAAGATGCCGAGCCGTCCGGTATTGATGGTTGCCGCTGTCTCAAAGGTATCGATCCCCCGGCCTGCAGCCTCGCATCCGATCAGCTGTACGGAAGCATCATCGATAAAATGATAGAAAGAACCGATGGCATTGGATCCGCCGCCGACACAGGCAATCACTGCATCCGGAAGTCTGCCTTCCTTTTCCTTCAGCTGCTCTTTGATTTCCGCCGAGATGACCGACTGGAAATCCCGGACGATTGTCGGAAATGGATGCGGTCCCATGACAGATCCAAGACAGTAATGCGTATCATCGATCCGTGAGGTCCACTCCCGCATCGCCTGCGATACGGCATCCTTCAGCGTACCGGTGCCGCTTTTTACGGAGACTACCTCCGATCCAAGCAGACGCATCTTATAGACATTCAGCGCCTGCCGCTCAATATCCTTCTCCCCCATGAAAACGACGCACTGCATTCCAAAAAGCGCCGCTGCGGTGGCAGTTGCCACGCCATGCTGTCCGGCGCCGGTCTCCGCAATGAGACGGGTCTTGCCCATACGCTGGGCAAGCAGTGCCTGCCCCAGCACATTATTGATCTTGTGGGCACCGGTATGGTTCAGATCCTCTCTTTTCAGATAGATCTTTGCACCGCCGAGATCCTCCGTCATCCGCTTTGCATAATAAAGCCGCGAAGGCCGGCCTGCATATTCATTGAAAAGATCGGACAGTTCCTTTTTAAATGCCGGTTCATCCTTGTACTGATTATAAGCTGCCTCCAGCTCTATCACTGCATTCATCAGTGTTTCCGGGATATACTGCCCGCCGTGGATCCCGAATCTGCCTCTTGATAATTTTGACTCTGCCATATATTTACTCCTCTCCTCTGACTGCCTCTGTAAAGGCCTTTATTTTTGCCGGGTCCTTGCTTCCGGCAGTTTCCACACCGGAGCTCACATCCACTGCATAAGGATGCAGTGTCCGGATTGCCTCTTTGACATTCTCCGGCGTGAGCCCGCCTGCCAGGAAATACGGTCTTCCGAACTGCCGGATCCGTCCCCATTCGAATGCTTCCCCCGAACCATATCCGCTGTCGAGCAGCACATAGTCTGCGCCGGATGTGGCTGCCTGTGCCGGATCCTCTCCTGAAACAAGGAATGCCTTGATGATGCAGAGCGGAGGCTGTCCCGGATGCTGTACCGCAGCCGCCGTCTCCCGCAGTCTTAAAATAAAGGCATTGTCCTCCTGCCCGTACAGCTGCGCCGCCCGGATTATACCCTGCCGGTACAGGTCCGCAATTTTTTCCGCTGTACTGCCGACAAAAACGCCGACCGGGCAGATCTCCGGCAGAAGGCACCTGCTCAGCGCCGCAGCCGTCTCGCAGGACACGTTCCGTCTGCTCTTTTCATAGAAAACGAAACCGGCATAATCCGGATGCACTGCATTGACTGCAGCTATGTCCTCCGGCGTTTTCAGACCGCAGATTTTTACTTTTGTCATAGGAAGCATCATGCATTGGATGCCTTGATATAGGCCTCAAGCTTCCGGGCTGCAGCACCGCTGTCAATCAGCTCCGCCGCCTTTTCCACACCCTCGCGGATGCTGCCTGCTGCACCGCCCACATACAGGCCGGCACCGGCATTCAGGATAACCGCATTCCGCTTGCTGCCTCTGATCCTGCCGGAAAGGATACCGCGCGTTATCTCGGCGTTCTCTGCCGGTGTGCCGCCGACAAGATCCTCCTTTTTGCCGCGCTCCATCCCGAAATCCTCCGGAGCGATGGTGAATGTCCGGTAATAGCCGTTTTTCAGTTCACAGACAGTTGTCTTATCGGAAATGGAAATCTCATCCAGCTTATCCTGCCCGTAAACAACTACCGCACGCTTTACGCCCAGCTTGTCGAGCACTTTGGTGATCGGCTCCACAAGATATCCGTCATAAACGCCCAGTACAAACAGCTCCGGTCTTGCAGGATTGGTAAGCGGTCCCAGAATATTGAATACTGTACGGAATCCCAGCTCCCGCCGGATGGCACCGACATATTTCATGGCCGCATGGTATTTCTGGGCAAAGAAGAAGCAGATGCCGACTTCATCAAGAAGCGCTCTTGCCTTGTCCGGGTCCTGCTGGATATTTACACCCAGCGCCTCCTGGCAGTCTGCCGTCCCGGAAAGAGAGGATGCTGCACGGTTTCCGTGTTTCGCAACCTTGATGCCTGCTGCCGCAATAACCATCGCTGCTGTTGTGGAAATATTGAAACTGTGCGCACCGTCGCCGCCGGTTCCGACAATTTCCAGCACCTCCATGCCCGGATGCTCCACCGGTGTCGCATGCTCCCGCATGGCTTCCGCACAGCCGGATATCTCATCAATGGTTTCCGCCTTGGTTGATTTTGTGGAAAGTGCCGCGAGGAAAGCCGCATTCTGCGTCGGCGTTGTCTCCCCGTTCATGATTTCATTCATGACCTGATAGGCCTCCTGGTATGTCAGATCTCCCTTGCGGACAATTTTTTCTATCGCTTCCTTAATCATATTTCTCTCCTTCCTGCCGCAGCGCGGCAAGCATCTTACATTTATCCGGCGCTCTCATCAGGCTCTCCCCGATCAGGACCCCGTTCACATGTCCCTTTTCCAGTTCTTCTACATCCGCTCTTGTATGGATGCCGCTCTCTGCAACAAAGAGGATTTCCTCCGGCACCAGTTTCCTCAGACGGATGCTGTTCTGTATGTCCACCGTAAAATCCTTCAGATTCCGGTTGTTGACACCGATGATTCTGGCGCCTGCAGATACCGCTGATGCAACTTCAGCCGCATCATGTGCTTCTACAAGGCAGGACATCCCAAGCGTGTCTGCAATGGCAATGTACTCCCGGAGCGTCTCCGTATCAAGGAGCGCTGCGATCAGAAGTACTGCCGATGCCCCGAGGGTCTTTGCTTCATAGATCATGTACGGTGAAACCGTAAAATCCTTCCGGAGACAGGGTACGGAAACGGCTGCTGCAATTTCCTTTAAATACCGGTCCGCGCCGAGGAACCATCGCGGCTCCGTCAGCACAGAAATCGCCGACGCCCCTGCCGCTTCATACTCCCGGGCGATGGACAGGTACGGAAAATCCGCAGCAATCAGTCCTTTGGAAGGCGAAGCCTTTTTGCATTCGCAGATGAAATGGATTCCCGGACCGGAAAGTGCTTTCTCAAACGGAAATTCCGCAGCTGCATGGTCTTTCTTTGCAGGCAGTTCTTCCTTTGCAAGTTCCTCCGCCCTGGCGCGGATTTCCTGCATAGGAATTTCTTTTTCCTTCTCCTGCACACGCTCTGCTGCCGCCGAAGCAAGCTGCTGTAAAATATCTGTCATTTTCCTCCTGCCTTTCCGCGTCCTTCTGCAATGCGGCTGAAATTGGAAAGAATGATGCCGCCTTCCGGCGTCATGATGGATTCCGGATGAAACTGTACGCCGTAGACCATCCGCCTGCGATCCTCCACTGCCATGACCTCGCCATCCTCCGCAGCTGCTGTAACCTGCAGTTCTGCCGGCAGCGTATCTCTCTTAACAGCAAGCGAATGATACCGTGCCACCTTGATTTCCGGCGGGAGCCCTGCAAAAAGCGGGCTCTCCGGATCCGGTGCAATGACGGACTGCTTTCCGTGCATCTGCCGTTTTGCATAGCCGACCGCAGCGCCGTAGGCAATGCAGATCGCCTGTTCTCCGAGACACACACCGAGGATCGGGATCCTGCCGCGGTATTCCTCGATTACCGCTCTGCAGATGCCTGCATCCTCCGGCCTGCCCGGACCGGGCGAAATGAGGATGCCGTCCGGTTTCAGTTCCGCGATGTCTCCGACTCCTAACGCATCATTCCGCACTACCCGGATATCGCTGCTGATCTCTCCCATCATCTGATAAAGGTTATAGGTGAAGCTGTCATAATTATCGATCAAAAGGATCATAGGTCTTCCTCCTCCGACTGTTCCAGCGCACGGACCACTGCAGCTGCCTTGTTGATGCATTCGCGGTATTCCTTCTCCGGGACGGAGTCTGCAACAATACCGGCGCCCGAGCGTACAAATACCTTTCCGTTCTTTTTGTACGCAATGCGGATTGCGATGCAGAGATCCAGGTTTCCGCTGAAATCAAGATACCCGATTCCGCCGCCGTAAATTCCGCGTTTGTTGCGCTCCAGACCATTGATCAGCTGGCATGCACGGAGCTTGGGAGCACCGGAAAGCGTCCCTGCCGGCAGGATCGCAGACACCGCATCCAGGGCATCCAGTCCCTCCCGGAGCTCCCCGCGTACTGTCGATCCGATATGCATGACATGCGAGAAGCGCTCGATTTCATGATACTTTTCCACCTTGACCGTACCAAAGCGGCTGATCCTGCCGATATCATTTCTTCCGAGATCCACGAGCATGTTGTGCTCGGACAGCTCTTTTTCGTCATTGAGGAGCTCCTCCTCCAGCGCCTTGTCCTCTGCCTCCGTCTTGCCGCGCGGCCTCGTTCCGGCGAGCGGGAAAGTATGCAGGACGCCGTCCTCCAGCTTTACAAGCGTTTCCGGCGAGGCACCTGCCACTTCCATATCCGAACTTGCAAAGTAAAACATGTACGGCGAAGGATTTATGGTTCTGAGCATCCGGTAGGTATTGAAAAGCGTACCTTCATATTCTGCTTCCAGCCGGTTGGAAAGCACGATCTGGAAAATATCTCCCTCATGGATATGCTCCTTTGCCTCCCGCACCATTCCGCAGTACTCTGCTTCATCAAAGAGCGGGCGGATCGGGGATTTCATCCGTCCCGGCGTATCTTCCTTCCGATGCCCGTTCCGTACCAGCTCCTCCAGCTGCCGGATGGCCAGCTCTCCGCGGCGGTAGCCGGTTTCGCCGTCTGCAAGACTGATATTTGCAATCAGGATCAGCTTCTGCTTCAGATTGTCAAAAACAATGAGTCTGTCAAAAAGCATCAGATCCACATCCCTGAAATTTTCCGTATCCTCTGCATCCATGCGGAGTGTCGGCTCAGCGTATTTCAGATAGTCATAGGAGAAATAGCCGACCAGTCCGCCGGTGAATGCGGGCAAGCCTTCGAGCTGTGGCACCCGGTAC
>CAZPEW010000007.1:0-2199 GCA_964585695.1 uncultured Lachnospiraceae bacterium | reverse complement strand
GCCGGTGAATCCCGGCAGTCCCGGGATATGCGGTGCTCGGTATTCCGCAAGGATCTGCCGGATATAGGTTTCCGGATGATCCGTTTTTACCGTAATAGAGCCTGCCTTTAACACACCGTCTGTACAGGTAATCTCCAGCTTCGGGTCAAATCCCAGGAAGGTATAGCGTCCCCATTTTTCACGATCCTCCACCGACTCCAGAAGAAATACATGATCTGAAATGTTTTTGAGTATCTGCATCACACAAAGCGGTGTCGTAAAATCCGCAAGGATCTCTCTGTAAAGCGGAAGACTTTTATAGCCGGCACGCCGGTACTGCTCCGCCTCCTCCAATGTTGGTCTGATCATCTGCTGCTCCTTTCATTAAACAATACCGGCCTCTGCCGGGCTATTTTTCCTGAACGGTATTTTTACACCAATAAAAAAGTCCCTGACAGAGGAATAAACCTCTGCCAGGGACGAATCAACATCGCGGTGCCACCCTGCTTTACGGCCTGCGGCCGTACTCTCAACGAGATACAATCATATCTCCGGCAACTGACGTATGCCCCACGTTACAGAATACTCGGAACCGCGGATCCCTCCGTGTTTCCTTTCCCTGTACCCTCAGCGGTCCATTTGTTGAACTGGGTTCTGCCTGATTCTCATCCTCGCAGGCTCTCTGTAAGACCATGTAAAACGTTATCTCCGCATCAACGGTTTGGCTGTATGAAATTATGTATGTTTTAGCACGCGGAACCGGCAGAGTCAAGGACTTCCGGAAATTTTTTCCATACCGGATATGAATGACTGGCATTACATTATGCCGTAAGTTCCGTTTTATTGCCGGTATAAAGCTGATAATACCGCTGCCTGCGGGCAAGCAGTTCGTCATGTGTGCCCTGCTCTGCAATGCGTCCCTGCTCCATGACAACAATCAGGTCGCTGTTGCGGACTGTGGAGAGGCGGTGCGCAATGACAAAGGTTGTTCTGCCCTGCATAAGCCTGTCCATGCCGCTCTGCACGATTTTCTCCGTGCGGGTATCGATGGAACTGGTCGCCTCATCGAGGATCAGCACAGGCGGATCTGCAATGGCTGCTCTTGCAATGGCGAGCAGCTGCCGTTCTCCCTGGGAGAGACTCCCGCCGTCTCCATGGATCACGGTATCATAGCCCTCCGGAAGCCGGCGGATAAAACCGTCAGCATTCGCAAGCCGGGCAGCTGCCACGATTTCCGCATCAGTGGCGTCCAGCCTGCCGAAACGGATATTCTCCTTGATCGTTCCGGTAAACAGATGGGTATCCTGGAGCACCATACCGAGCGAACGGCGGAGGTCTGCTTTCCTGATTTTATTGATGTTGATGCCGTCATAGCGGATCTTGCCGTCCTGTATATCATAAAAACGGTTGATGAGGTTTGTGATGGTGGTCTTGCCTGCACCGGTTGAGCCGACCAGCGCAACCTTCATGCCGGGTTCTGCATGGAGCACGATGTTATGCAGCACAAGCTTGTCCGGACGATAGCCGAAATCGACATCATTGAAAACAACATCCCCTTCCAGTTTTTTATAATCCGTAAGGCCTGTCTCCTTATGGTAATGCTTCCAGGCCCATATTCCGGTTCTTTTGCTGCATTCTGTGAGCTTACCGTCCTTTTCCTCCGCATTGACCAGTACGACATAACCCTCATCGGTTTCCGTTTTTTCATCCAGAAGCCTGAAAATACGCTCTGCGCCTGCCAGTGCCATAATGACGCTGTTGAACTGCATGCTGACCTGGTTTACCGGCATGGAAAAGTTCTTGTTAAAAGTCAGGAAGGAAGCCAGTCCGCCGACCGTAAAGCCGGCATAGGAATTCAGTGCAAGGAGGCCGCCGACCAGTGCGCAGAGCACATAGCTGGTGTTGCCGAGCTGTGAATTGATCGGCCCGAGAATATTGGAAAAGGCATTCGCCTTATAAGCCGACTCGTAAAGCTCCTGGTTGTAGGCATCAAAAATCTCCTTGCTGGCCTCCTCATGACAGAACACCTTGACGACCTTCTCGCCGGTCATGGTTTCCTCGATAAAGCCGTTCAGTCTGCCGATGTCTTTCTGCTGCTTGACAAAATTCCTGCCGGACACACTGGATGCGCGGGAGGATGCAAACAGCATGACCGCCACCATCAGAACCGTAAGGAGTGTCAGCGGAATGTTAAGCACCAGCATCATGCAGAAAATGCTG
>CAZPEW010000006.1:25940-26422 GCA_964585695.1 uncultured Lachnospiraceae bacterium | reverse complement strand
TCTCTTACTTTGCAAGATCAAGGATCTTCTGGTATGTATCTGCAAGATCGCCTGTTGCATACTTGTCAGCGATCGGCTTGCAGGCATTCTGCCACTCTGTCTTGTCAGGAACCTCTGTAATAACACAGCCCTCTGCCTTCAGCTTCTCAAGCGTCTCGTTTTCCTTCTGCTCTGAAATCTTGTGGCAGTACTCAGATGCTACCTTGCCTGCATCCAGAAGTACCTGCTGCTGGTTTGCTGTAAGCTTGGTGTTCCAGCTGTCATCATCAACTACAACCTCGATTGCTCCCAGTGTATGGCCGTCAAGAATGAAGTTCGGTCCTACTTCCTGGAACTTGTTGGAATAGTAGTTTGCTGTAGGCTGCTCTGCACCATCGATGGTACCGTTCTGCAGTGATGTGTAGATCTCGGCCATGGATACCGGTGAAGGTGTTGCACCAAGTGCCTGTACATTTAAAGCAACATTGGCTGCACCGCCCAAT
>CAZPEW010000006.1:23687-25930 GCA_964585695.1 uncultured Lachnospiraceae bacterium | reverse complement strand
ATACCCTTCATATCTGTAACCTTTGTAATCTGCTTGTCCTTTGCACTGAAGAAATGACGGAAACCTTCCTCGCCGTAGAACAGACCCTTTACACCGGTGCCTGCTGTCTCTGACTCATCAAGGATCTCCTTGCCGAGGTCGGAATTAACGAACTTCCAGTAGTGGTCTCTGTCCTTGAATGTAAACGGAAGTGAAAGAAGAACGGACTTCTTTGCACCGTAGTTGTTTAATGCGAATGCAGAGATACGTGAAATATCAACTGTGCCGACACCCGGTGTTGTCATGCCGTCGAGGATATCAGACTCAACGCCGAGCTTGCCGGAATCCTGGAAATCGATCTTGATGGATCCGCCGGAAATTCTCTCTACCTCGGAAATGAACTTCTTGTCCATCTCACCGCAGATTGTACCGGTGGACGGGTTAACCTCTGCCATAACCAGTGTTACTGCAGGATCCTTGGAAGCTGCATCATTTACAGGAACCTCGGCTGCATCGGAAGCTGCTGCTGTTGTCTCGGCACCTGCTGCCGTTGTTTCAGCTGCCTTGGTGGTCTCTGCGCCTGCTGCTGTTGTCTCTGCTGCCTTTGTTGTCTCGGCAGCTGCTGTGGTTGCTGCTGCAGTTGTCGCTGTTGTGGATGATCCGCATGCTGCAAGAGAAGCTGCAAGCATAGCTGCACAGATTACAGAACTTACTAATCTTTTCTTCATAACTCATTTCCTCCATGAAATCGGATCCGTCAATCCGGATCTTTATTTAATTTCATTCTATCGGAGGGGCTGCGCTGTGAAAATAGTAAATTTTGTTGATGGCTAGAAGAATTTTAACAGTTTGTTCACAATTGTCGTCTATTTTGGATAATCTGCACAATATTTTATCAAATTAATAGTGCATATCGACATGTTTCAACCCGATTCAGCATTCGCGGCGGAAAATATTGGCATATAAACGCCGCTCTGAAATCGTTTACAAAAGTAATAATCACTGCAGTATTTCCATACGATAATCCGACGGGCTCTTGCCGGTGATTCTGCGGAAAACCTTGGCAAAATAGTTGGAATCGGGATAGCCGACGGATTTTCCGATGTCCTTGATGTTGACAGACGGCATCGCCAGCTGCCGTTTTGCCTTGTCCACACGATAGACTGTGAGATAAGTCACAAAGCTCTGCTGGAATTCCTGCTTGAAAAGCTTGCAGAAATACGCCTCTGAATAGCACAATGCCTCCGAGATATCCTGCACGGAAATATCCCGCATGTAATTGCTCTCAATGAAAGAAAGAATCTGTTTTCTGAGCTGGCTGCTGTTTTCATTCCGCTCATCCCCTGCAGCAGCGCTGAATTTCTCCGCGCGCTCCTCTGCCGCCCTGGGATTGATCGGCGGAAATGCCGAACGGTTTCCTCCGGCAATGTCATCAACATATTTCATGGCAGCTTCCATGACAAGAACCAGTTCCTTCTCATCGCACGGTTTCAGAAGATAATCCAGCGCATGCACACTGATCGCCCGCCTTGCATAGCTGAATTCATCAAAAGCCGTCAGGAAAATAATGCAGCAGTCCGTATCGTTTCTGCGGATCTTTTCTGCTGCCTCAAGGCCGGTCACGCCCGGCATTTCAATATCCAGCATCAGAATCTGTATCTTCTTTTCTTCATAAAGATGCAGCACCTCTCTGCCGTTCTCTGCTTCATATATTTCAAGCTGTCCCTCAAACTTCCCTTTCAGGCGCTTGATCAGGACCCTTCTTTCAATTGCCTCATCATCCGCAACAAGCATGCGATACATCAAACTTTCCCCCTCTGCAGCACTTTTCCGCACGGCACTCTCTCCCCCGCGGCATTCTTCACGCACGGCACTCTCTCCCCCGCGCCATTCTTTACGCACGGCACATCCCTCATCCCTGCGCATGTTTGCATACTCACGGATTCACGGCATTCGCGCCTCCGAGCAGCGTATCCATGCTGCTGACTCGCTCGGTCTCCAGCGGTCCATTCTCCGGCAGCCGGATCACAATGGAAGTTCCCCTCCCGGCTCTCGAATAAATGTCAAAGGAGCTGTTCTGGTACAGCCTAAGCACACGCTGGCAGATGTTTCCAAGCCCGATTCCGATACTGGCAGTCCGCCTCGTCCGGATGATCGCCCGCATTTTCCGGAGCTTCTCTTCCGGCATGCCCAGCCCGGTATCCGTGATATAAAGGATGAACTGTCCGTTCTTTTTAACAACTCTGAGGCGAATGTCTCCGCCT
>CAZPEW010000006.1:0-23677 GCA_964585695.1 uncultured Lachnospiraceae bacterium | reverse complement strand
CCCATACGGCGGACGTTTTCCATAGGTCTTCTCCACGAGCAAACAATACGATGCCAGTTGAAAGATATGCGAATCATACGGCGCCTCCGGCGCCCGCCCCGATTTGACTTCCACGGGGATGATCTGTCCGTTCTTTTTAACAACTCTGAGGCGAATGTCTCCGCCTTCCTCCTTTTTGGAAATGCCGTGCACGACAGCATTCTCGAGAAGCGGCTGCAGCATAAACGACGGTATGATGATGTGCTCCGTATCCTCCGGTACCTCCACATGATAGCGGATCCGGCTTCCGAAACGCATCTTCTGCAGAAACATGTAGTTTTCCCCGACCACCAGCTCCTGGCTGAGGGGAACCGTCTGCTCCTTGGTACTCAGGTTGTAGCGGAACAGCGCTGACAGGGAATTGATCATTTTTTCCGTTGTGTCGGCATCCTCGATATTCGCCATGGAGCCGATCATATTCAATGTGTTGAAGAGGAAATGCGGATTGATCTGACTTTTCAGAAGCTCCAGCCGGTTCTGATCGAGACGCTTTTCCATCTCCATGTTTTCCATCTGCTCCTTCTGCAGAAGCTCCGTCATCCGGTGGTTGTCCACCAGCGTATTGATATAATTTTCCGTCGAATGTTTCATCCGGTTGAAAATCTGCACCAGTTCTCCAAGCTCATCCTGATTCGGAATCTCAAAATCGACCGCCGAGAAGTCATTCTCGGAAATCTTCTTTGCCTCCGCGGAAAGCTGCAGCACCGGGTCTACAATCGCCTTTGTCATGAGACGGCTTGCCGAGAAAACAAGCAGTCCCAGGAGGAGCGCCGCATTGATCAGAAAAAACGGCATTCTCTGGTAGAACGGAAGCTTCCTGCTGTAGGTAGCCGTACCGGCTTCTACCGTGAGCTGCAGAAGCCGCCGCGAATATTCTTCCATGTAGCTCTGCATGTCATAAACGGAATACAGCTTGTTGATCCAGGTTTTTTTGCTCTCCGGCAAGAGCCGGATGACCTCATCCCGCAGTGCAGTATAGCTGTCATAGGCATTCAGGATATTCCAGGTCTGCGCATACCGGTCCGCCCCGATTCTTGTATAATCATACGGCAGCGCCCGGAGACACCGCTCACTGATTTCCGATGCATCCTGGAAGCTTTTGAAATTGGCATCCGTAGGTGCATTGATATAGTCCTTGAAATCCGCCGCCTCATTTTCTACTGCACTCATGAATTCCTGACAGCTGCGGTTATCGTCCAGAATCGGTCCCAGACCGCCCATTGCATAGTTCACTGCCATGATGCTCAGCGCGGAGGCTACCGCAATAACCAGAATAACAACAAAGGCAAAATGGCGGACCTTGATTCCGATCGGCAATTTCAGCCAGAACTTTGTAAACATAGCCTGTTTTCCTCCCCCGCTTTGTCCTCATGAATGGCGTATCGCGAAATCATTGCCGCCCTGCCATACAGGCAAAGCGTGCGCATGACCTTTTATTTTTCTGCATTTCTCTGATTCCAGTTGTTCCGTACAGCATGACTCTGACACTGTAAACATAAATTATATACTGATCTGATCAAAATGGAAAGCTGTCCGGAAGTTTGAACACTTTGTGAAAACATTTGAACTTTCTGTGAAAAAACTTGCGGAAAAAAAATCAAATGTTTATGATGAAGGAAATTCGGGTCGTGCAGCAATAATGCGTAAGTCCAGACCGATCCAGCTTATAATGCTAACCAAGCATTGGGAGACACTATTATGAAAAAGAACTATGCAAGATTGATCCTGGACATTCTGATGGCCCTCGTATTTGTACTTCTTTTCAATCACCGCATCCTCGGCGGCATGGCTTTCCATGAAATCGCCGGGCTTACCCTGGGACTTGCTTTTATCATCCACCTCATTTTCAACAGAGCCTGGATCCATAAAGTTACTGCAGCACTCTTTGGAAAGGGTGTCCCGGCAAAGACAAGAATTTCCTGGATTCTTGACCTTGTTCTTGTAATTGACATGTTTCTGATGATCCTCTGCGGCATCGGAATTTCCAAATTTCTTGTGCCGGATCTGATTCCGGACGGTGGCTTTTTTAACAAAGGTACACATGTAGCCCTTGCGCACATTGCACTGATTCTCATGGGTCTCCATCTGGGACTCCACTGGGACTGGGTAATGGCAACCGTCAAAAAAGTTCTTCCTCTCCATAAGGCATCCGGCACCGATGCTGCAGGACGCTGGGCCGCACGGATTCTTGCTCTTGCCATCGTAATCTATGGTATTTACGGCATCTCTTCCAACAATTTCTTTGGAAAAATCGGCCAGATTGCCGGCAGCGGAGCAGAAGGCGGGCAGCACATGGAGCAGTCTTTCAGCGCCGGAACAGGCAGTACCGGTGCAGCTGTAACAGACAGTTCTGCAGCAGTATCTGCAGAAACAACCGCTGCAACAACCGCCGCAGGAACGGAAATTGCTGCAGAAACAACCGCTGCAACAACCGCTGCAGGAACGGAAATTGCTGCAGAAACCTCTGCTGCCGGAACAGAAATTGCAGCAGCATCTGCTGCAGACAGCACTTCTGCCGGGTCCGGCAATGGACAGGGTACAGGCAGCGGTCAGGGAATGGGCTATGGCCAGGGAATGGGCGGAAATATGCCGAGTGCATCGCCATTCTCCGTAGCTTCCACCTACCTCTCCATCATGTCCGTATTTATCGCCGCATCCTACTATCTTGATAAGCTGCTGCGCAGGAAAAAGAAATGATCCGCTGCCTGCCGGTTTCCGGCAATATAAAAGTATTCAGCATAAAAAACCTGCATATTCCGGATTCTCCGGATGTGCAGGTTTTTTATACAAAAAATGATAATTATTCCTGTTTATCATATATTTTTTAAAAACAAAGAAATATATATGCTTTTTCCCTGGAATGTCATTGGAATTGCTCTAAAAAGTCATATATATTCAATGGAAAATCCCAAATATATATGATTTTGTTAAAAAAGCCAGCGCCGACCACGCAAGGGTCTATATATTCCGGAAAGCCCGGGCTCATCCGATCAGGAGAACAGTAAGATCGTTTACATTCGTACCGGTAGGGCCGGTCATGATGAGTCCGCCGCACTTCTCAAGTGCATGATAGGCATCGTTGTCCTGCAGTACTCTGGGAATGGATATCCCCTGCTGCAGGAGCCGGTCTCTGGTACCGCCGTCGCAGTAGCCGCCGGCTGCGTCTGTCGGGCCATCGGTTCCGTCACTGCCCACAGAGAAAACGCAGGTATCTCTGAGACCGGAAATTCCTTCTGCCGCCGAGAGCGCAATTTCCTGATTTCTGCCGCCCAGTCCATGCCCGGTCAGGTGAACCACAGTCTCACCGCCTGCAATATAAGCCATCTTTCTGCCGTCTCCTGCATGCGTTTTTGCAATGGATGCAAGGAAGCTGCCTGCATCCGATGCATTGCAGCAGAGACAGTTCGAAAGGATGACCGGCTCATAGCCCAGCGTTTTTGCACATTTTTCTGCGGATGCGCACAGCTGACGGACACTGCCGGTTACATGATTTTCCACATTGGAAAGCGCCTTTGGTGTCTCTATTGTCATGCATCGTGCCGCCGTCGGCGAGAGCTTCAGCTGATATTTTTCCACAATTTCCCGGGCTTCTGCACATGTGGAACTGTCCGGGCAGGCAGGTCCGGAGGCAATCATGTCCAGCGGATCCCCGATAATATCACTTAAAATAACGGAAAACAACTTCGCCGGCGCCGCCAGCTCCGCGAATTTGCCTCCTTTTACCGCGGACAGCCGCTTGCGGATGGTATTCATTTCTACAATATCAGCCCCGGATGCAAGCAGCTGCTGCGTCACATCCATCATTTCCTCTGCCGGAATCAGCGGCTTCTCAAACAAAGCGCTGCCGCCGCCGGAAATGAGGAAAAGCACCGTGTCCTCTGCCGTCAGACCCTGGACCATCTCAATCGCACGCGCAGTAGCGCGGAAGCTGTTCTCATCCGGAACCGGGTGTCCAGCCTCATAAATTTCGAGCGGCGGAAGTGCGCCCTTCTGGTGATCGTATTTTGTAATGACAACACCGCCGTCAAGACGGCTCCCCAGTGCATCATGCGCTGCCTTGGCCATCTGCCAGCCTGCTTTGCCGATTGCAATCAGGATCAGCTTCCCATCCCCGGGCTGCAGCTCCTCCAGTGCTCTCTTTACCGCACTCTCCGGCATTGCCTCTGACAATGCAAGGCGAATGATCTGATCCGCATCTTTTCTTAACTGATCTGACATATGAAACCTCCGTTTATTTTGATTACTGCAGACCATTCTATCAAAAAGACGCTGCCTGCGGCAGCGTCTGACAATACGAAAATCCGCCTTGTTTTTGTATCCGCAGCACAAAACGCTCTGGGTACAGTCCCGGTCCTGCAAGGCAGCGGCTTTGCCGGCTCCGCTTCTGCAAAGCCGCATCATCCGGCATTTTTCCCGTCCAGGTCAACCAGCAGCGCTTCCATAAAGAAGCGGTCCTGTGCGGATGCCATCGGATTGATGCCCAGTATCTCCTTGATTTTACCGTACCGGTAGAGCAGTGTGTTTTTATGGATATAAAGTGCAGCAGCTGCTTCCGTAAAGTTGTAATTGCTTCGGATCAGCGCGCGGGCCGTATCCGTAAAGTTCTTTTTGAACTCCTCCGGCAGACACTGGTCATACACATTGTATGCCTGCTGTATTTCATTCAACGGCAGTATTCTGACAAGATATTCCGCTGAATGATCATAAAAATACACCGTTTCCGCCGTACTCAGCGCAGACTTCTCAAGCCAGAGACAGTGTCTGTACCCATAATAATACTGCGTGAAATTCTTCTGGAAAGATCCGATATAAAACCTGCCTGTTCCGCCCTGCCCGCGCAGCCATCGCAGCGCCGAGCTCAGATAATCCGCAATCGCAAACTTGTAGTCCGCAAACATTCGCTCCTGATCCATGTCCATTGTCTTAAACAGAAGTACGCTGCTCTCGTCGAGAAGGAAGCTGATGTCCTCCCGCGAATGCTTTTCATCCGACTTGATGAGCGACAGGAACTGCTCGGCTTCCGCTCCGGAGAGGCGGCACAGAATCGGTATCCTTACAATGCCTTCCGAGTAGCAGAGCTCTCCTGCAGCGCTCCGCAGCTCCTCCGGGTCAGAAAATTCTTTCTGCGTGAGCATCCGGACAAAACGTTCCTTCTGATTCTCGTGGCGCTTCCGCTCCCGCTGCTGGATCTCATACTTCAGCATTGCCTCGATAGCCATTTTGCAGATCAGTGCAACCGGCCTGATCACCTCCGGATCGCCGGTCAGACCGACAGCTCCCTCCCGCCTGCCTTCAATGCTGATCACCATATTGATTCCCGGGAGCACCCCGGGATAGTCCGCACTGCTTGCAGTACTTACAATATCCTCTCTGCCCCTGACAATCTGATAAGCCACCTCATGGAAGGTCCCGACTCTTGAAGGATCCCGGCTTGCAATAATAATCCCCTTGTCGTCCATAATATTAACGTTGTAATCCGTATACTGCGTAATCTGCTCGATAAATTTTTTTGCAAGCTCTATTTCAATCATTCCTGTCTCCCCTGACCCATGCCGGGCTGCTCCTTTAGGATACGTACTGCTGTTATTCTATCTTATTCCGGGGGCATTCTTCAAGACTGCATTTCAGGCTGACATCAGTCCCGGGTATCCGGCAGATATCCATGCAGTATCAGGCGGATCCCAGACCGGCATCAGAAAAACAGTCAGGCGTCTGTTTCATCCGGGCTGCACTGCACCACGATGGAAAGACTCCTGACTGTTCTTTTTTTATTGTTTCCGGTTTCCAGATTTATACAGCTGCAGCTGCTTCGCTGCCGGTCTGCCTGATTTCCTTCATCCATTCTTTTCCATGTACAATCCTTGCAATGATCATGGCAAGTCCTGTATCACCGGTTACATTGACTGCCGTTGCCGGTGCATCTGTAATAGTGCCAATCAGAACCATAACAGGCACAGACACCGTCGGGAAGCCAAACACGGATAAGATAAAAATTTCTGCAACATATCCGCCAGCCGGTATGCCGCCCATAACAACAGAAGCAATAACTGCTACCACAATCGACATCAGAATATTTCTCGGTGTTGCATACGGAATATGGAATACCGAGCACAAAAAAGCGATTTTAAGAATCTGGATAATGCAGGCGCCGTCTTTGTGCAGATTTGCACCAAGAGGCACTACAATGTCTGCAACATCAGATGGAATGCCGATATTTTTTGCCTGCTCCATATTGACCGGCAGGGTAGCTGCAGAAGAACATGTTCCCAGCGCCGTCAGGGTTGGCGGTACGGAAGTCTGCCACCACCGCTTTACGCCAAGGCTTCCGCCGCCTATATAAGCCATGACCGTTTGCGATATTACAAAATATATGCAGATTACAATGAGATACATGACAATTGCTCTGCCCAGAGGCCCGATTACTTCTTTGCCGTACTGACCGATTAAGATTGCGAAATAGCATCCAAGTCCGATCGGTGCAAGCTTCATAACAATTCCGATTACCTTGACAATAACCTGAGTCATGCAATCCATCATCGCTACAACCGGTTTCCCTTTTTCTCCGGCAAAAATAACACCGAAAGAGAAAATAATCGTTGCCACAATCAAAGCCATAAGATTGCTGCGTGAAAGAAGTTTTGAAAAATCATTGACTGTAAGCATGCCGAGCACATCCATCTTGCCGCTCAGATCACTGACCTCTTTGCTCATATCCAGCGTTGCACCTTTTGCCGGATCAAAAATGAGGGAAGGAATAATCATAAAGATACAGGAAATAACTCCGGTCACAAGCGTACCGATCATAAAAACAACAAGAATTGTTCTCAGCTTGCTTAAATCTTCCATTTTGGCAATCGCTGCAGTAAGCGAACAGAATATCAGCGGAACACCGCAGCAATAAAGCATATTCAGAAACAGATCAGCGACCGGCTGGAGAACAGATGCCCCCTCGCCCCAGAAAAATCCCACAATACCGCCGGTCAACATGGATAATAACAGAATAATAGATGATTTATAGGTATTCCATACTTTTTTCATGATGAATTCTCCTGAACTCTACTGTCAATTCCATTTCGAATGGGTATCCATTGCGTTCTTCAGCTGATTAAATGCCTGTTCCACAACTGCACGCGGACATGCAACATTAAATCTCTCAAACTGGGCTGTTTCCGGTCCGAATACCTTGCCGGAATCCAGCCAGAGTTTAGCTTCGTCTACCATAATGTGCTCAAGCTCCTCATCCGAAAATCCATAGCCGGAAAAGTCAATCCACATCAGATAGGTTCCTTCCGTCTCCACACATACTGCCTTTGGAAAATGTTCCTTTACGAATGCTTTCACATAAGCAATATTTCCGGAAATATACCTGACAAGCTCATCTGCCCAGGCCGCACCTTTTGTATAGCAGGCTTTTACTGCCATCATGCCCATGATATTGCCCTGGCTGTATCCGGCTGCCGCATTCGCCTTGCGGTATCTGGCACGGAGACCTTCATTCGGAATAATAATATTGGCCGGCTGGAAGCCTGCAACATTAAAGGTTTTGCTGGGGGAAGTATACAGTACCAGATTGTCCTGGTATTTTTCACCTAATGTCATAAAGCCTGTAAACGTATGTCCCTCGTATACAAAGTCGCAGTGGATTTCATCATCCATGATAATCACATTGTGTCTTAAGCAGATGTCGCCAAGGTTTTCCAGTTCCTGCCTTGACCAGACACGTCCTGCCGGATTATGCGGATTGCAAAGAATAAATACCTTTACATCATTCTCGATGATTTTCTTCTCAAAGTCATCAAAATCTATGGAATACCTGCCCTGTTCATAATGAAGCTGGCTGTTGATAAACTTCCTCCCATTGTCCTCAATCACTTCTCTGAACGGGTAATAAACAGGCTGCTGGATCAGTATGGCATCTCCCGGTTCAGTAAAAGCCTTGACACCGGTTGCAAGTCCAAATACAACACCGCAGCCGACCGTAACCGTTTCCGGCCTGATCTGATAGCCATGACGCCCGGAAAACCATTTGTTCAATGCTGCATAATATTCTTCATCCGGATCTGTATAGCCAAAAATGCCGTGGTCTATTCTTTTATGAAAATCCTCCAGTATTTCATCCGGCAGCGTAAAATCCATATCTGCCACCCAAAGAGGCAGCAGATCATTTCTCCCCTTACGCTTCATTCCAAAATCATATTTAAGACAGCTGGTCCCTCTGCGGTCAACTATCCTGTCAAAATCATACTCTGTCCCCATCACTTCTGATCCTTCCTTTCGCTGTTCAGATAATGCTTCCGATCTGAAAATCTGTTCAATTCATACGCACGTGCATTTAGTTTAGCCGCTAAACTTTAACTGTCTGTATAATATCACTTCATATGTAATAATGTCAATACATTTTTGTTTAACTATTAAACTATATTTCGCTGTGCAACCTGCTTATTCAGGTTGAATATATGATTTGTTATGTTATAATGGTTAATACGTAAACTATTACAGCTTATCAAATCTTACTTATGAAACGGAAATAAATCATGGATAATGTTAAGTATTTAAATGACGGAACTGCTGCCCCATCAGATGTTCAACCTGACAGCAGCTTTGTAAATCAGACATTCAAGGTATTAAATGACCGGCACAATGTCATCTACGAATTTGTAATGCGCTATAACGACTATATTTACGGCGAGCATGACTATGGCAACGGCTGCCATCTTACCATGATCGAGTCTCATACTCTCACCTATATAGAGGATCACCCCGGGACAATTGTTTCAGACCTGACGGATTACTGGAAAAAGACCAAAGGCGCTGTATCGCAGGTGGTCAGCAAGCTGGAAAGCATGGGTTTTGTTTCCAAGGTAAAAGAAGAAGGAAACGCCAAAAATGTTCATCTGTATGTGACAGAAAGCGGACTTCAGCTAAGCCGTGCACACAAACTGTATGATATTCTGGACATTACAAAAACATTAAATGAAATCCAGAAAGAATGTTCACCTGCAGAAATCGACACGTTTTATAAAGTCATTTCTGTATATTACAAGGTAATCTGCAAGGACTTTGAGGAAAACAAGGTTCCGCGGAGGAAGAAGCGCAGACAGTAATGCCTGCGCTTCTTCTTTCCGCGCGCCGGTGAGACGCTGATCCGTCGTGTGCATCCCGTCTGCCTGCAGTTCACAGATATTTTATAAATCCGTCTGTATATTCCTGTTGACAGATTTAATGTAACCTGTATAATTACATTAAATCTACTGAAGTTTTCAAATCACCCCCAACTGGAAAAGAAAGGCTGGTTACAGAATGAGAAAGAATAATGCAAAAACAATGAGGGCGACAGCATTCGCGGCGGCTGCAGCGGCAGCACTGCTGCTCAATGCATGCGGATCCATAAATACGGCTATGACAACAGCTGCCGGAAACAGCGGTATGACAGCCGGGACAGCAGCAGGCAGTACGGCGGCTGCAGGCAATATGGATGCAGGAATGTCCGCAGCTGAGGACAATGCAGCCGGAGACTCTTCGATGACCGCGCAGGCAGCAGAAAGCACGGAAATCAATAAGATCACCCCGGAAGACGCAGAGGCCAGATTCAAAAACGGCGATCCGGTTGTACTGGTAGATGTACGTACAGCAGAAGAATATAAAGAAGCACATATTCCGGGTGCCATCCTGATTCCGAATGAAGAGATCGGGACAACCCGCCCTGGTCTCCTTCCTGTTCCGGATGCAGAGATCATTGTATACTGCCGCAGCGGACGGCGCAGTGCCGAGGCTGCAAAAAAGCTGCAGGCGCTTGGCTACACCAATATCAGCGATCTCGGCGGCATCAAGGACTGGCCTTATGAAACCGTCGCAGGAGAATTTGACACTTCCGGGAAGGAAGGCACGCTGGCATCCTTCCGTGCCGTGGATATCAACGGCGTACTGCGGGATGAATCCCTCTTCAAGGGACACAAGGTTACGATGATAAACATCTGGGGAACCTTCTGCGGACCTTGTATCGATGAAATGCCGGATCTCGGACAGCTTTCCGCGGATTACAAGGACAAGGGACTGCAGATTGTCGGCATTGTTTCAGATGTCATGCCGCAGAAATCCGGCAGCTTCGACGCACACCAGCTCCTTTCCGTGAGACTGCTCACGCAGCAGCTGCAGGCAGATTACATCCACCTGCTTCCGTCCTCGGATCTCTACAAGGCAGTCCTCGGTTCCACAAGTGTGGTGCCGACTACCTATTTCGTCGATGAAAACGGCAAGGTCATCGGCGATCCCGTTCTTGGATCAAAGAGCAGGGAGGCCTGGAGCAAGGTCTTTGATACTGTTCTTTCCGAGGCATCTGCATGACCGCAGAATTCCCGCTCGCCGTACACGCACTGGTATACCTGGTTCATAAAGACGGATGTGTATCCAGTCTGGAACTTGCAGATAATATCTGTACCAATCCCGCCCGGGTCCGCAAGGTGATGACCCGCCTGCATCACGCCGGTCTGATCGAGGCCGCCCGCGGCCAGGGCAGCGGCTACAAGGCACTGCCGGATACAGGTAGTCTCCGGCTCAGCACTGTTCTCGAGGCACTCTCTGAGGAGCCGCTCTCCATGAACTGGCGCTCCGGCGATATCGACCGCGAATGTCTTATTTCCTCCGGTATGGGACTGGTCATGGATGGTATTTATGCTTCACTGAATAAAGAATGTATGTCTCTCCTCAGTCAGATGACGATCGGAGAGATCGTGGAAAGGCTTTTTAAAAACAAGGAGGACTCCAAATGAAGTACGATGCAGTGATTCTGGGATTCGGAAAAGCCGGCAAGACCCTCGCCGGTGCACTGGCAAAGCAGGGTGAAAAGGTTGCACTTGTAGAGAAATCCCGCGGGATGTACGGCGGCACCTGCATCAACGTAGGCTGTATTCCGAGCAAATCTCTCGTGACAAGCGCAGCGCAGGCAAAGCTGCACCCGGAGGAGACATTCGCGGAAAAAGCGGCCCGCTATGCAGCAGCCATCGAGGAGAAGCGCCGTGTCACGGGTTTCCTCCGCGGAAAGAACTATGACAAGCTGAACACTCTTGAGAATGTCGCAATCTATGACGGCTTCGGGCGTTTCCTGGACGGTCATACGGTAGAGGTGCTTCTGACCGACGGCGGCACAGAAACACTGGAAGCCGGCAGAATCTTTATCAACACAGGCTCTCAGCCGGTCATCCCCGCAATCGAGGGACTGGAAGGAAATCCGCATGTCTATTTCAGCGAAACGCTTATGGACGAGCCGAAGCTCCCTGAGAAACTGGTTCTGATCGGCGCCGGCTATATCGGTATGGAATTCGCCTCCATGTATGCTGATTTCGGATCCGAGGTAACCGTCCTCCAGGACAGCAGCACCTTCCTGCCGAGAGAGGACCGGGATGTTGCAGAGGAAATCCGCGAACTCCTTAAAAAGCAGGGCGTCCGTTTCCTGATCGGTGCAAAAACCGGAAGAATCGACGGAACTGCCGTGCACTATACCATGGACGGCGCAGAACACACCATCGAGGGCGATGCCATCCTGGTTGCCACCGGACGCGCGCCGGCGACTGCAGGTCTGCAGACAGAAAAGGCCGGTGTTGCGCTGACACCGCGCGGTGCCGTACAGGTGGACAGCCTGCTGTGTACGACCGCTCCGGACATCTGGGCAGTCGGCGATGTAAACGGCGGCCCGCAGTTTACATTCGTATCTCTGGATGATTACCGTATCGTTCTATCGCAGCTCCGGCATGGCAGCCGCAGCAGAGATGACCGCCAGAATGTACCTTACAGTGTATTTATGGATACACCGCTCGGCCGTGTCGGCATTACCGAGGCAGAGGCGGAGAAGCAGGGCATCCCTGTCCGCGTACTGAAGCTTCCGACCGCCGCCGTTCCCAAGGCCCAGGTTCTCCGCCATACAGGCGGCTTCCTCAAGGCGGTTGTCCATGCGGAAACCGGAAAAATCCTCGGTGCCGCTCTCCTCTGCCCGGAATCCTATGAGATGATCAATCTCATCAAGCTGGCAATGGATCTCAACCTGGATTACACGGCTCTCCGCGACCGTATCTATACACACCCGACCATGACGGAAGCATTTAATGATCTGTTCGTATAACTAAAATATTTCACAAATTTTGCCCCTCTGTTTCATCAGATTCTTCCAATTTTTGGAAGCAAATGCCAATTGCAGATATTCTTTTCGATTATATCTGCTATAATCTATGGCATATGGGTTCCAAGGAACCAATCTAAAACACAGGGGTAAAATTATGAGTAATGAAAAACAAAGCAATTCAAAAAAGATCACGTGGTCTGCCCTGGCCTTTATGGCCTTCTCCACCGTATGGGGATTCGGCAATGTCATCAACGGATTCGCCATCTACGGCGGACTGAGGGCCATTGTATCCTGGGTAATCATTTTTGCGCTCTACTTCGTGCCTTATGCACTGATGGTAGGTGAGCTCGGTTCTGCATTCAAAACCTCCGGAGGCGGCGTCAGCTCCTGGATCCATGAAACCATCGGCCCGCTGCTTGCCTATTATGCCGGCTGGACCTACTGGGTTGTCCATATGCCTTATATCTCCCAGAAGCCGAACGGCGTCATGATTGCACTGAGCTGGGCACTGTTCCAGGACAAGCGTATCAGTTCCATGAATGTTACGATCCTGCAGCTCTGCGGTCTCGTTATTTTCTTTGTCGCACTGTATCTTGCATCCCGCGGCATCACCGTCCTCAAAAAACTGACAACACTGGCCGGTACAACGATGTTCATCATGTCTATCCTTTTCATCATCATGATGCTGGCTGCTCCGGCAATCACCGGTGCAAAGACCCTGCACATCGACTGGAATGTAAAGACATTCGCACCGACCTTTGACCTCAAGTATCTGACGAACTTCTCCATCCTTGTATTTGCAGTCGGCGGATGCGAGAAAATCTCTCCGTATGTAAACAAAACCGTAAATCCTTCAAAGGATTTTGCACGCGGAATGATCGTCCTTGCCATCATGGTTGCCGTTTCCGCAATCCTCGGCACGGTTGCTCTCGGCATGATGGTTGATTCCAACAATATCCCGGAGGACCTGCTGACAAACGGTTCCTATACCGCTTTCCAGACGCTCGGAAATTACTACCATGTCGGCAACTTCTTTGTTATACTGTACGCTGTTACCAATCTGATCGGACAGTTTGCTGTTCTGATCCTTTCCATTGATGCACCGCTCCGGATGCTTCTGGAGAATGCAGATTCCAGATACATTCCATCTGCAATGTTCAAAAAGAACCAGTACGGTACCTATGTAAACGGACACAAGCTGATCGCTGTGATCGTATCCATCCTGATCATCGTACCGGCATTCGGAATCAAGAATGTAGACGCACTCGTAAAGTGGCTGGTCAAGCTGAATTCCGTATGTATGCCGCTGCGTTATCTCTGGGTGTTTGTTGCCTATATCGCACTCAAGAAGGCCGGCGAGAAGTTCCCTGCAGAGTATCACTTTGTAAAGAGCAGAACCCTCGGCGTCATCCTCGGCGGCTGGTGCTTCTTTGTGACTGCGGCATCCTGCATTCTGGGTATTTATTCGGAGGATCCTTTCAGACTGGTCATGAATATTGTTACGCCGCTTGTTCTGCTCGGCCTCGGCCTGATCATGCCGTACCTTGCAAAGCGCGAGCGTGAAAGGAGCAACTGATTATGTACGAAAAAATTACCGATGACCTGATCCGGTTTCTGAAGGACAGTCCGACCTGCTATCATGCAGTTTCCAATATCCGCACAGCACTTCTTGAAAGCGGATATACGGAGCTTACGGAGGGTGCCCGCTGGACCGTGTCAAAGGGCGGTAAGTATTTCACAGTAAGAAATGAATCTTCACTGATCGCTTTCCGGATCCCGCAGACTGCTGTTACCGGATTTATGATCGGCGCCGCCCACAGCGACTCTCCGTCCTTTAAAATCAAGGCCAATCCGGAGATGTCCGTGGAGAATGCCTATATCAGACTGAATGTCGAGAAATACGGCGGCATGATGTGCGCGCCGTGGCTGGACCGTCCGCTGTCCGTTGCAGGCAGACTGATTGTAAAGAACGGAAACCGGTTTGAGACAAAGCTTGTCAAGGTCGACCGCGATCTCGTCCTGATTCCTAATCTTGCGATCCACATGGACCGTGAGGTAAATGACGGACACAAATACAATCCGCAGGTTGACATGCTTCCGCTTTTCGGCGACCAGAATGCCAAAGGACGCTTCAGGGAGATTATGGCAGAGGCTGCCGGCGTTTCCGCAAAGGATGTCATCGGCGATGATCTTTTCCTGTACAGCCGCACACCGGCTGCAGTCTGGGGCGCTGACGGCGAATATTTCTCCTCCGGACACATCGATGATCTCCAGTGCGCCTATGCAAACCTGCGCGGCTTCCTGGATGCATCGGATGCCGCTTCCGGAAGTACGCCGGTCTATGCACTGTTTGACAATGAGGAGGTCGGCTCCGGCACAAAGCAGGGCGCTGCATCCACTTTCTTAAGCGATGTGCTGACCCGTATCGGAGAGTGCACCGGTCTTACACAGGAGACGCTCCGGATGGCAATTGCCGGCAGCATGATGGTTTCCGCAGACAACGGTCACGCCGTGCATCCTAATTTCCCGGAAAAGACAGATCCGGTCAACCGCCCGCATATGAATGCAGGCATTCTGATCAAGCACAGCGCTAACCAGAAATACACGACAGACTCCGTTTCCGCAGCACTTTTCCGTGATATCTGCACGCGCGCCGGTGTTCCGTGGCAGGACTTCACAAACCGCTCCGATATGGCCGGCGGCTCCACGCTCGGAAACATTTCCAATGCACAGGTATCGTTAAACAGTGTCGATGTCGGTCTCGCCCAGCTGGCGATGCATTCGCCGTATGAAACAGCCGGCACAAAGGACACGGCCTACCTTGCAGAGGCAATGCGCACTTTCTATTCTCTCACCCTGACGGATGAGGGACAGGGGAGCTACACACTGGCTTAAAAGGATGCCGCAGCAGGAACTGTATAAATAGGATCGATAAGCCGGCAGCAGAATGGATTTCATTGCCATACTGCTGCCGGTTTTTTAATAAGGAAAATATCCTCAAGATCGGAAAGGCCGGCAAATATCTTCTGGAGCTGATCAATGATACGCTGGACATCAGCAAGCTCGAGCAGAAAAAGCTGGTTCTGTCTCCTGCTCCATTTTTTGCAGAGGATTTCCTGCAGCATGGCATATTCCAGCCTTTCTCACAGGAGCACAACGGACTGACTGCCAATTATGCGGGCTCCGGTCTGGGACTCTCCATCGTAAAAAACCTGGTAGAGCTGATGAACGGCAGCATCCGTGCAGAAAGCACCGTCGGCAAAGGTACCGCCTTTACCATTGATCTTGATTTTACGCTGGTACCGGCGGAGGAGGTCTCGGCAGAGCGCGGAAAAGCGCCGGCTGCCGGTGCGCAGATGAACCGGCTCGCCAGGATGCATATCCTTCTTTGCGAGGATAATCAGCTGAATACGGAAATTGCATCAAAAATCCTGGAGAATGCCGGTATTTCCGTAACAGCTTCCCAGAACGGCCTTGAGGCGGTCCGCGCCTTCAGCGGCTCTGCAGAAAATCATTTCGATGCTGTACTGATGGATATCCGCATGCCTGTCATGGACGGCCTTACCGCCGCAGCAGGAAACACTTCCAACCCCGTTTTCTGATGTCCGTATTATCAGCTGAAATCGTAAATATTAAGACCGGTCACGCTGTCCTGCTTCCTGCCGACTGTACCGTCCAGAACCGTAACCATCAGCTCACTGGTCGCAGAGATTCTGCATTCGGTGAGGTGTCCGCCGTGGATGTTCATATCCGGATCGCAGACATTGATATGAATGTGCAGATATGGTGCGCCGTTCATGACGGAAATGTTTCCGATCAGAGAGGTAATCTCCATCTCTCCGTCAAAGCTTTTTGCATGATATTTCTGCTCAGCAACATTGTAAAGACCGACAGAAACATGATCTGCTGCGCCGAGTCCGACGATCTCGCCGGCAGTGATCTTTTCCTCCTTGCAGAGATGATACAGCGAGGAAACAACTTCCTCACCGCGGTCAATCCTTACAACATAATGATTCTCTCCGAATTTTCTGTATTCCATAACATCTCCCTCTCTTTCATGTCTATATCACCCATTATAAAATATCTGACGCAGCAAGTCACTGCATATCCAGATATTCTTTGGAAACAGGCGGACAGAATGCTGCATCAGCTGCCCGGAGATCTGCCGGATCCAGTATGACCGCGTCCGCGGCTGCATTGCGGAGTGTATGTTCTTTCTTCCCGCTGCGCGGAATGGCTATGGTATGACCGCTGCGGATATTCCAGGCCAGAAGTACCTGTGTCGGATCGCAATGATGCTTTTCTGCAATGGCTTTTACCGCAGGCGATGTAAAAAGTCCCCGCCGGAGCGTGCCTGCCTGCGCAAGCGGACAGTAGGACATCAGCGCAACCCCGTGCTTCTGCATCCATGGGAGCAGGCTGTATTCGATGCCGCGGGAGCCCAGGTGATACAGTACCTGATTTACCTGGCAGTTCTCGCCGCCCGGGATGGAAAACAGCTCTTCCATATCATCGGTATCAAAATTAGAAACGCCCCATGCACGGATCAGTCCGTCCTTTTTCAGTGTCTCCAGACCTTCCACTGTTTCTCTGAGCGGAATGCTGCCTCTCCAGTGGTAAAGATAAAGATCCAGATAATCCGTACCCAGCCGCCGGAGGCTCTCCTCGCACGAATGCCGCATGTTCTCTTTTCCTGCATTCGCCGGAAGTACCTTGGAGACCAGAAAAAGCCGCTTCCTGTCCGTCCCGCGGATGGCTTCGCCGAGGAGCTCCTCGCTTCTGCCGTTTCCATACATCTCCGCTGTGTCCAGCAAGGTCATTCCGGCATCGATTCCTGCCCGGATTGCCGCAATCTCATCCTGCCGTGCAGCAGGATGATCTCCGAGATACCAGCTGCCCTGTCCGATGGCAGGAACGGTAATTCCGTTTCGCAATGTAACTGTATGCTGCATCCTCATTCCTCCTTCATGCTCCTGCCTGTGATGGCGGAACCCCGCCGGGCTGCATTTCTCAGAGCAGACCTGCCTCTTTCATGCACTGTCTCATATTGTCCAGTGCCTTGCCCTCTGCGGTCGGGAGATTCGGGAGATACGGAACGCCGACCTTGTTTCCCAGCATGCCTGCCATATCCTTGGCTGCAACCGGGAAGCTGGCGGCATCCATGGAAAGCCGTACCGGATTCAGTCTGAACTGTGCTTCTCTCGCACCCTCAAAGTCTCCGCCGGTGTACTTTGCATAAACATCCTCAATCAGTCCGGGCATGAAGTTCCCGGCTGTGCAGACACCGCCTACAGCGCCAATGCAGAGGCTTGCAAAAAGAAGTGTGTCCTTACCGCCGAATACCCTGAATCCGATGTCGCGGTTTCTCCGCACATATTCCTCTGTCAGTGTAATATCGCCGGAAGTATCCTTTACACCTGCTATATTTTTCACATCATGCGCAAGCCTTGTCACAAGATCCGCATTCAGCGTATATCCGACTCTGCCCGGATTGTTGTAAAGAAGCACCGGTGTTTCCGGTATGGAATCCGCGATCGTTTTAAAATGCAGATAAAGCTCTTCCTGTGTCGGCTTCAGAAACATCGGCTGCAGCACGGATACACCCGCAGCGCCGTTCTCAGCCGCCCACTTTGCGAGGCGCACGCACTTCCCTGTATTGATGGCACCGATTCCGAAATAAACCGGCACTCTGCCTGCCGCCTGGTCCACCATGATCTTAAAGCCTCTCTGCATTTCGTCTTCCTCGATCTGATAGAATTCTCCATTGGAACCAAAAGCAAGGATGCCCTGCAGTCCGCCTTTAATGCAGAATTCCACCTGCGCTCTCTGGCCTGCCTCATCAATTTTTTCATCCTTGTCAATTACTGTGATAATCGGGACAATCACGCCCTTGATATAGTCTGTATTCATCTTCTCTCCATTCTTTTCTGCAGTTCCCGCCCGCCTGTCCGGCCGTCAGCCGCAAAAAGCTCCGTGCACACATGTACTGCACAGAGCTCTTTGCCTTTATTCAGCTGCTTACTTTTTTACAACAGAAACGCCGGTCATCCGCTCGTAATACTTTACAATATCGGAATGATCATTGGAGCCCTCATCATGATTCTTAAGCTCCTGCATAACTTCCATCATCTGTGCGGTCATAGGAACCGGCATATTGATGGCATGCGCTGCATTCAGTGCATTGCTCAGATCCTTGATGTGGAGATCAATACGGAAACCAGGCTTGTAGTTGCCCTCGAGCATCATCGGTGCCTTTGCATTCATTACCGTGGAGCCTGCAAGACCGCCCTTGATTGCCTCGTAAACAAGCTCAGGATCTGTGCCGGCCTTCTTTGCGAATGTCAGTGCTTCTGCAAGGATACCGATGTTGGAGGCAACGATCATCTGGTTGGCAAGCTTTGCCACATTGCCGGAGCCGATCGGTCCGACATAAACCACAGAGCCGCCCATGCACTTCAGAATGTCATAATACTTGTCCCAGGTTTCCTTCCGGCCACCGCACATGATGGAAAGTGTGCCGTCGATTGCCTTAGGCTCACCGCCGGATACAGGGCAGTCCAGCATATCAATGCCCTTCTTTGCAAGCTCGGCTGCGATCTTTTTGGACTCAACCGGGTCGATGGAAGACATATCAATGACAACTGTCTTGTCCGTAGCGCCCTCTGCAATGCCGCCCTCTCCGAGACATGCTGCTCTTACATGCGGTGAGTTCGGAACCATTGTAATGATGACATCCACTTTTGACGCAATGTCAGCGCCATTCTTTCCGGCTTCTGCGCCGCAGGCTACCAGCTCATCAACTGCTTCTTTCTTAAAATCATTTACAATTACCTGATGGCCTGCCTTTAAAAGGTTCTTTGCCATTGGTTTTCCCATAATTCCAAGTCCGATAAATCCTAATTTCATTTTACTGCCTTCCTTTCATATCATAAATAGTAATGTGCGCTTATCTTACAAGGCACGGTTTCTTTGCATCAAATTTCCAGCCCGGAATCAGATACTGCATGGTCTTTGCATCATCTCTTGCACCGAGGCAGTGCTCCATATAAAGAGCATTCGCCTTATGGATCTGTTCCATATCCGGCTCGATGCCGAGGCCCGGCTTCTCAGGAACCGCAATGCAGCCGTCCTTGATCTGAAGCGGCTCTTTGGTGAGGCGCTCCACGCCTTCCTGCCAGATCCAGTGCGTATCCAGTGCGTTGTAGAAGCCCGGCACTGCTGCGCCTACATGTGTCATCATTGCAAGGGAAATATCAAAATGGTTGTTGGAATGTGAGCCCCAGGTATAGCCGAAGTCATGGCACATCTGCGCGACTCTGACCGAACCTTCCATTGTCCAGAAGTGCGGATCGGCAAGGATGATGTCCACTGCCTGCGACTCCAGCGAATGTCCGACTTCTCTCCAGTCTGTTGCAATCATATTGGTGGCTGTCGGGAAACCGGTTCTCCTGCGGAACTCGCTCATGATCTCACGTCCGGAATAAACACCTTCTGCACCGCATGGATCCTCACAGTAGGTAAGTATCCCCTGCATGCCTCTGACATATTCCACTGCCTGCTCCAGCGACCAGGCACCATTCGGATCCAGATCCATCCGCGAATCCGGAAAAGCTTTCTTTAACGCCCGGATCACGTCCATCTCCTGATCGCCAGGAAGTACGCCGCCCTTCAGCTTGAAATCCCTGAAGCCGTACTTTTCCTGCGTTGCTCTAGCAAAAGCCACGATGTGCTCTGCATCCAGCGCTTCCTCATGACGGATCCGGTACCATTCGCAGTCTGCATCCGGCTCCTCATCATAAGGCAGATCCGTCTTATGTCTGTCGCCGACAAAAAAAAGATATCCGAGCACTCTCACCTTGTCTCTCTGCTGTCCGTCGCCAAGCATGGATGCAACAGACACACCCAGATACTGTCCCAGGAGATCCAGGAAAGGTGTTTCAATGGCTGCCAGTACATGGACGCCGGTCCGGAGGTCGAATGTCTGGTTTCCTCTGACATCTTTCTCACCCTTCTGGTCCATCTGTGCCTTAACCTTAAGCAGCGTGTTCTTGTAATCTGCAATGGAAGATCCCACAACGATGGATTCTGCTTCCTCCAGTGCCTTTGTGATCTTCTGTCCGCCCGGAACCTCACCGCAGCCTACAGTTCCGTTATCCGCTGTCAGAATGACAATATTGCGGGTAAAAAACGGTGCATGCGCACCGCTCAGATTCAGTTCCATGCAGTCCTTGCCGGCTACCGGGAACACTTCCATTTTTGTAATCTTTGGTGTCATTTTGCTCTCCTTGATTTCCTTTGATTTCCTGTTCTGCAATGATTATATTCTTTCCGCTTATCCAAGTAAAACACGTATAAATTAGATTTCTCTAAGCAAAACGACTTGATATGCTTGGTTTTTCTAAGCTGGAGTGGTACACTGATGCTGTAAATCCGCAAAGGAAGAAACCTGTCCGGGAGCTGCACAAACCGGCCGGGGCTTTGCAGCGCTGCCTGTACAAAGCTGACTGTACCTGTCAGAGCTGCCGGGCCGCACAAATCAGCCGGGGTTTGCACCGCAGGATTTCTGCGCCCGGCAGCCAGCACGGCATTGCAATCAGGCAATCCGCAGAAAGGAAATCATGGACTTCCATCAGCTCGAATATATTCTGATGATCGCACAGGAAAACAACATTACACGTGCCGCAGAGAAGCTTTATATTTCTCAGTCCGCACTGAACCAGCAGCTTCTGAAGCTCGAGAAAGAGCTCGGCTGCCAGCTTTTCCACCGTTCCCGCACTGACTGGCATCCTACGGAAGCCGGCGAAATCTATCTGGACGGCGCCCGGAAGGCCATGATGCTGAGGAAGGAAACCTATCAGAAAATTAATGACCTGATACATTCGCAGAAATCCACCCTGACAATCGGTCTTACACCGGGGCGCGGTTTCCGGATGTTTATGGGTATTTATCCCAAGCTTCATGAACGCTATGAAAACCTGAATGTCACGCCGATTGAGATGACTGTGCGCGCACAGCAGGAGGCTATTACAAAGGGAGACATCGATATCGGCTTTGTCACCCTTTCCGATGACGAAAAAACCTCCGATTCCTATGTGGAAATCGGGCGGGAGGAAATGATGGTTGTCATACCAAAATTCCATCCGCTGGCAAAAAGCGCTGCACCGGCAGGCGAGGAATTCGCGACAATCGACATCGCCTCCCTCCAGTACGAGCCTTTTGCCATGATGTATAAAACCTCCACAAACCGTGCGATCTGCGACAAAATCTGCAAGCGTGCCGGCTTTGTGCCGAACATTCTGTTCGAGACCTCCAGCACTGCCAGCATCCTCTATATGGTGCAGCTTGGTCTCTGCTGCGCCATCCTGCCGCGTTATTATCTCAGCACCGCAGACATGGATAAGATCGCTGCCTTTACGCTGCCGGACCATCCCTGCTGGGAGCTCTGCATCACCTACCGGAAGGGAAGCTATCTCTCTGACGGTGCGCACACCTTTATCCACCTTGCCGCCGAATACTGGACTGAACATCTCATTCCGCCGCAGACAAACTGACCGCTGCCTCTGCGGTCTCTGCAGCAGCCAGCTGATTTACGGCTCTGCCCGGATTCTGGTTTCTGGTTTTTTTGGTTTTTTGGATTCTGGTTTTTGGTTTCTGGTTTCTGGGATTCTGGCTTCCCGGATTTCGGTTTTTCAGATTTTGGCTTTCCGGCCTTCGACTTCCTGGATTTCGGTTTCCTGAATTTCGGTTTCCTGAATTTCGATTTTCCGGCGCCAGACAGCTAGATTCATAATTTCCCCTGGATCTAGCCGTATTTTCCAAATAATATTTGTTGATTTTTCAACAGTCAGGCAGCTAGATTCCAATTATTTTTCCAATCTAGCCGTAATTTGCAGTGTAAAGAGCCTGCCAGGCGGATACACTCCCCTGGTTTTTCGGCTATATTGGCATTATCTGTCCGATTCTATAGGAAAAGCATCCGCAAATGCCTCCTATCCTCATGTTTACATACAGCTAGATTTATCAATTTCGGCTGATCTATAGGATATTGAATTGTATAAAATGAACCTCCACCCCGTTTCCAGCCGGTTTCCCTTAATACTTCCGTCCCGCAGCAAGACTTTCAAAATGGCAGGTCCTTCTCGCGGGGCCCTGTCGATATTCCGGAGGATGATGGATTGGACAGTCAAATCTTCTTGCCCTCAGGGTTTCCAGACTTATCTTCCTGTAATTTCAAGGCCTGGTCTGCACAAAAACATGTGATAAAACAACAAACTCCTATATCTCTTATTTTATAGAAACAGCATGCTTCCTTATACATCTTTATTGTTAGAAACAATATGCTTCCTTAAGCATCTGTTATCTGGTAAAATTAATATAACTTCTATTTGAATTATATTCTGGCATCGCCATTCCTATATGAATTTATTATTTGATAATAGTAATACTGTTACTGTGCGAATTTAGTAAAGGAGGCATAAGATGAAAAAGAAACGAAGTATGAAACAAGCCAGAAAGCAGATCCTCTCTGCGATCCTTGCAGCTTCTTTCCTGACTGCAGGGATATCCATGAGCGCGTTTGCCGGATCCTGGCAGAAGGACAGCATCGGCTGGTGGTACCGTAACGACGACGGCACCTATGTGCAGAACCAGTGGAAATGGATCGACCACAACTGCTATTATTTCCAGCCAAACGGCTACATTCTGACCGGAACCACAACCCCGGACGGCTATACCGTGAATGCCGACGGGCGCTGGACAGAAAACGGCCGTATTGTAAGTGATACTGCCGCACAAACGGGCACCGGTTCCACAGGTTCTTCTGCTGGCACCGCTTCCTCCGGTACAGACTCCCGGAGTACCGCCTCAGGAACAGCCTCTGCTCTTTCCGGGCCATCCTCCGCGCTTTCTTCTTTATCCTCTGACACGGCGGTTATTGCAAACGGAAGATATTCGGTCCGGAATTCAGGCATACCTGTTCCAGCCGGATTTAATGCAATTGCACTGAATGGAATTGTCGGCCTCATTGATCCGAGCGGTTTCAATGTCATTGATATCATTGATACTCCGTTCTCCAGTCTCAACGCAGCATCGGAAGCTGAAGCTGCCGCGATTCTCCCGCAGTACATGCAGGCCGTTGTGTATCTCTTCAACGCCTCTGGAAACACAGGATATTTCGCAGTAAACGGCCTGACCGGTCAGTCTTACACGCTCAGTAACGGATCTGTCACTTATGCAGAAAAAACCATCGCCGGAAAACCTGCCTATGGCTGGGTTCTTACCGGGTACGATGCTGCCGGCACCAAATATACGACCGAATCCTATTCTCTCTTATTCAACGGCATGATCTATACCCTGCAGTCCTCCTACTGCGGAAACACCGCTGCCGCTGCAGCCGCCGCGAATGTCTTCAGCCAGGCGGCAGTGCAGTAAGTCCATGCTGCCGCGCTCCGTCCGGAGACCGGTCTGCTCCTGCCTGCAGCGCAATAAACCGGCAATATACTTCTCATATCGAAAATTCTTTTA